>JBEKNG010000974.1:0-2502 GCA_049523075.1 Paraburkholderia sp. | reverse complement strand
AGGAAACTCGAGAGCACCGCGCTCGAGCCGTTCGCCTGCTGATCGAAGAAAGTCGCGAAGCCCAGACCCATGCCGAGTCCGACGAAGTCACCCGCGGCCTGAATCGCGGCGAAGACGATCTGCATTGTCAGACCCAGTGCCGCGCCAATCAGGAACTGGTTCACGATGATCCATACACCCATCGCCGAAAAGACCGTGACCTGCGGCATCGGGCCGAGTGTCGGCGCCACGATGATCGTGATGAACGCCGACAGGCCGACTTTTAACGGGGTCGATGCCGATGCGTCGCCGAATATCGGCCCGGTAGCCACCAGCGCCAGAATTCGCACGAGCGGCCATAGAAACGCAGCCATCCACGTGTTCAGTTGCGCATAGGTGACGGAGAACATGGCGGGTGTGGACGCTCAATTGGCGAGCGTCGGGATGCTCGTCAACATCTCACGCAGATAGTCGAGCATGGTCGACAACATCCACGGGCCGGCAATCACCAGCGTGACTGCGATCGCCAGCAGCTTGGGGATGAACGACAGCGTTGTTTCGTTGATCTGGGTGGCAGCCTGAAACAGGCTGACCGCCAGGCCGACGGTGAGCGCCACGAGCAACAGAGGTGCGGCCAGCAGCACGGCGACGTACATCGCGTGGTGCGCCAGTGCCATGACTGATTCGGGTGTCATGATGAGTGGGCCGGGAGCGTTAGGGTTGGGAGGGTTACGCGAAGCTCTGTGCGAGCGAGGCGATCAGCAACTGCCAGCCGTCCACCAGCACGAACAGCATCAGCTTGAACGGCAATGAGATCGTCGTGGGCGACACCATCATCATCCCCATCGACATCAGCACGCTCGCCACCACCATGTCGATGATCACGAACGGAATGAAGATGGTAAAGCCGATCTGGAAGCCGGTTTTCAGCTCGCTCGTCACAAACGCCGGCACTAGCAGCGGCAGCGGCACGTCTTCGGGACCCTGCATCGGCGGCGCGTGCGAAATGCGTGCGAACAGCGCCAGATCGGTTTCGCGCGTCTGCCGCAACATGAACGTCTTGAACGGCGCGAGGCCACGGTTGACCGCCTGATCCATCGGCAGCGTGCCTTCCGAGAAAGGCTTGTAGCCGTCGTTGTACGCCTTGTCCAGCACCGGCGACATTACGAACAGCGTGAGAAACAGGGCGAGTCCGACCAGCACCTGGTTGGGCGGCGTGGTGGTGGTGCCGAGCGCCTGGCGCAGCAGCGAGAGCACGATGATGATGCGCGTGAAGCTCGTCATCATCAACAACATGGCGGGCAGGAACGACAGCACCGTGAGCAGCAGCATGGTCTGCACGCTCAGGGAGTAGGTCGTGCCGCCGTTTGGCCCCGGACTGGTGTTGAAGGCGGGCAGGCCGGCGGTTTGCGCGAACGACAGCGACGGGAGCACCATCAGCAGGACCGGCAGCGCTGGCAACGTTCGCGGTGCGTAGCGCCGCAGTGTGACGACGAATGTCGAAAGCAGACTGCGCAGGCTCGTGACGGACATCCGGTTCGGAACCGCGTGCTCACGGCGCGCCGATGGTTGACTGGACTGCATTTACTGATCCCCGCCGTTTGGCCGGTTGAAACGTTTGCCCACTTCGCCTTTCAGGGCGTCGCGAAAGCGTTGTCCAAAGCTGCCAGGCAGCGTGCCGCTGGTGCCCGCAACGCCTGGGCCAGCCGCGCCTGGCCGCAGCGGTCCGCCGGACGGTCCCGCGCCCGTGGCCGAGCCGGCCGGCATGGTGTGCAGCAGACGCACGTTGCCGGGCGCGGCGCCGAGTACGAGCCAGGTATCGCCGATCTCGACGACCGCGACGCGCTCCTTGCCGCCCAGCGACGCGCCGCCGATGGTCTTCACCAGGCCGCTGCGGTTGCCTGGTTGCAGGCCGAAGCGGCGTGCGAGCCAGGCGCAGGCGAATACGAGGCCAATCACGACAAGCAGGCCGAAGACGGTTTGCAGCAACGCACCGATACCGAGCGACGGCACCGCTGCGCCCGCACCGACATTGGAGGCGACCTGGGCGGGATGGTTGACCGCATTCATGTCGGCCGCGACGGCGCTCGACGAGACGAGGGCGAGCGGTGCGGTCAGGATGAAAGTGAGGGCGGTGGCGGCTACGGTGTCGAAACCGCGAGCGCCTGCGAGTGCCGGGGCGCCAGTGCGATTCCATGACAGCCGGCGCGCAGCGATGCGCCCACTAGAGCGCGCAATGCGCCCGGCAAGGCGTTTCATCGATTCAGCTTCCGGATCCGTTCGGACGGCGTGATGATGTCGGTCAGGCGGATACCGAACTTGTCGTTGACCACCACGACTTCCCCCTGCGCGATCAGACAGCCGTTGACCAGCACATCCATCGGCTCGCCGGCGAGGCCGTCGAGCTCCACCACCGAGCCTTGCGCGAGTTGCAGCAGGTTACGGATGGCGATCTTGGTGCGGCCGAGCTCGACTGTCATCTGGACTGGAATGTCCAGGATCATGTCGATGTCGTTGCGGGTC
>JBEKNG010000973.1:0-2504 GCA_049523075.1 Paraburkholderia sp. | reverse complement strand
ATTGGCGTCGATCTTCCGCGATTTGCCCCGCAGCGTGGCCTGGAACGTATTCAGCGGGTAAGCGTGGGCAGCTCGCCGATTATTTATAACAGAGGTGGCCGGCTTCGTCGATACAGCGTTTCGGTTCCGCTAAGTGGATCCTCTGCCGGTTGGGCCCGTCCTGTGCTGTTGCCGGGGGTCTCACGCAGGGAGGGCTTTAGCCCGACCGGAGTGAGGTCCCGGCAACAGCGGCGAAAAATTTATGCTGCCACAGTCTGAGGCAGATGGTCATAGTAAAAACACTCTGGCGTCCGCGCGTCAAGACTTGAATGCGGCCGCTTTGTATTGTAGAAGGTGAAGTAACGAGACAGAGATGCCCGTGCTTCACCAACACTGTCGTAAGCCCGCAGATAGACCTCTTCATGTTTTACTGACCGCCAAAGACGCTCGACAAAAACGTTGTCCCGCCAGGCGCCGCGGCCGTCCATGCTCACGGCAATCTCATTCTCCAGCAGCAACCCGGTGAAAGCCGCGCTTGTGAACTGCGAACCTTGATCGGTATTGAAAATCGCCGGCCGCCCATATCGGGCAAGCGCCTCCTCCACGGCTTCGAGGCAGAAATTCACGTCCATCGTGATCGACAGCCGCCACGAAAGGACCCGCCGGCTGAACCAATCGACCACCGCCGCCAGATAGACGAACCCGCGCGCCATCGGAATGTACGTTATATCCGTTGCCCAGACCTGATTCGGCCGCTCGATTGCCAGTCCGCGCAGCAGATACGGGTAGATTTTATGCCCCAGCGCCGCCTTTGACGTGTTCGGCTTGCGGTAGATCGCCTCGATCCCCATTCGCCGCATTAGCGTGGCGACCAACTCCCGGCCGATCACCACGCCTTCGCCGCGCAACAGGTCGCGCAGCATCCGGCTGCCGGCGAACGGATAGTCCAGATGCAGCTCGTCGATCCGACGCATGATCGCAAGCTCGGCCGGAGGAACCGGCCGAGGCTCATAGTATAGGGTGCTTCGGCTCAGACCGAGCAGCTCGGCCTGCCGCCCCAACGAAAGGTTGTGGCTACGGTCGATCATCGCTTTGCGCTCAGCAGCCCCGCTTTGCTGAGCGCACCGGCCAAAAAATCGTTCTCCAGTGTCAACTCGCCGATCTTGGCGTGCAGCACCTTCAAATCCACCGCCGGCGCTGCCTCAACCGCTCCGCCGCCGAACAATCCGGCAGCCCCCTCAAGCACCTGAGCCTTCCACGCCGTGATCTGGTTGGGGTGAACGTCATACTGCTGCGCCAGCTCGGCCAGAGTCTTCTCGCCCTTGATGGCATCCAGCGCCACCTTCGCCTTGAAAGCTGGATTGTGCGTCCGGCGTGCTCGTCGCGTCATTGTCACTCCTGATCCGCGGCATTCTCGCCGCTCTCAGGCAGATTTTCCACTTATCGAGCTGTCCGAATTTGCCCGGCCAGCTCTGAGACCGGGGCGACCCGTCTCACAGTATGCAGGCGAGGGTTGTGCCGGATGGTCCGGCACCGAGCCTCATGCATAGGAGACGGGTCATGGGACAGTGTATCATCTATATCGGCCTTGACGTGCATAAGGATACGATTGCGGTTGCGTTGGCCGAAGCGGGCTTACGGGAAGAAGTGCGCGAGCACGGCAAGATCCCCAATACACCTGCCGCCTTGAAGGCGTTGACCGAAAAGGTGGCCGTTAGAGGAAGGGAGCTGCGTTTTTGCTACGAGGCCGGACCGTGCGGCTATGGTATCCAACGGCAACTCAGCGCAATTGGGCACCAATGTGCGGTGGTTGCTCCATCACTAATACCACGTAAGCCAGGTGAACGGATCAAAACGGATCGACGAGATGCGATCAACCTTGCCAGACTGCACCGCGCCGGTGAACTGACCCCGGTTTGGGTGCCCGACCAGGCGCACGAGGCGATCCGCGATCTCGTCCGTGCGCGGCAGGCGGCGGTCCGTAGTCTCCGTCAAGCCCGCCAGCAATTGTCCGGCTTTCTGCTGCGTCACGGCCAGCATTATCACCGCCCGGCGTGGACGTTGCTGCACCGGCGCTGGCTGGCCAGCCTCAAGTTCGACCAAGCGGTGCATCATATCGTGTTGGAGGATTGTATTGCGGCCATCGAGGCGGCGACGGCTCGGCGCGACCGGCTGGAGGCAGATATCGAAGCCGCGTTGCCAGAGTGGTCTCTGGCACCAATGGTGCAAGCGCTGCAAGCGATGCGTGGCGTGGGTCTGGTGGCCGCGGCCACGTTAATGGCTGAACTCGGCGATATCACCCGCTTCACCAACCCGCGCCAGCTCATGGCGTATCTTGGCCTGGTGCCTTCGGAGCATTCCAGCGGCCGCACACGCCGCCAGGGCGGGATCACCAAGGCCGGTAACGGCGCGGCACGACGAATGCTCATCGAGGCGGCATGGAGCTACCGCTTTCCTGCACGGATCAGCCGAGAGCAGTTAATGCGACAGGAAAGTTTGCCAAAGTCGATCCGCGATATTGCGTG
>JBEKNG010000972.1:0-2505 GCA_049523075.1 Paraburkholderia sp. | reverse complement strand
TGACGACGGCTACGACCATCATGACGACGGCCACCATGATGACGATCACGACCATCATCACCACAACGACGGATGGTATGTCGATCCCTTGGCGGTCGGTGTGGCCGTGGGCGTGACGACTGCAGTCGTGGTGGGGACGACTGTCGCGGCCCTGCCGCCGAGCTGCACCAACGTCATGGTTGCGGGCGTGGTGTATGAGCAGTGCGGTCCGAACTGGTACCAGCCCCAATACGTGGGTGCAACGGTGCAGTACGTGGTCGTTACGGCCCCGAGGTGAACGCTGAACGCCGACGCCAACAGGCACGGCGGCTAGACGTCTTTGGCGCCGCTGCTAGCGCCGGACGCCCGATGTGAAGTAACGAACAATGAAGTGGCAAGCGGGTGCAGGGAAGCAGCGCGTCGGCTAGGTCCTGGCTGCGCGCTGTAGTGGCTCCTCCACGCACTCGCTGTTATTACAAGGACTGGATATGGACATTGAACTCGAGGCGCGGATTGCCCAGTTGCTGTTGCGGGCAGCGCGGCGCAGGAAGCTCGTTCCGTACGGCAGCTTCCATGCGATCTTTTCACCGAATCTCCCGCTGAACAGGCGTTATACGGCGCTGGAGAAGGCGACCTCGTCCATCTGCGACCTGCAGCTTGCGGACTATGGCGCGCTTCTTTGTACCGACTCCGGTTTGCCGGGACCGGACTTCTATGCGCGCTTCAAGCGCATGCACGCCGAGCGCTATTACGCGGTGCTGGGTGCGGACCGCACCCGCAAGCTCAAGCTCGTAGAAAAGCAACAATTCGCGCGCGAGGCGCGTGAGCAGGTGTATCAGCACGCTCGTGCCGCCCAGGCAGACTCGCCTGAAGACGTGCCAAGGCAGACTGAGGCCGGTGCGGCGGGATTCTCAGCGCGCCCGGTTTGCAACACCTTGCTGGGCGTCGCGCTGGTCGCAGGCGGATTGCTCGGCGCACCGGGGGCAGAAGCCCAGGAGTTTTCGCTGTTCGGTGGGGGGGCGAGGGCGGGCGACACCAATACCTACAGCTGGGCTTTCAATTACCAGGAAGGGCTCGGACGGTACTTTGCGGGCAGCTTCTCGTGGCTGAACGAAGGACATATCCCGGACCATCATCGCGACGGCCAACTGGTTCAGCTATGGGGACGTATTCCGGTTGGTAATCCTAAGTTTATCCTGCAGGCAGGCATCGGCCCTTATCGCTACTTCGACACGACGACGGCCGATCAAGGTGGAAGCTATTCCGATACCCATGGTTGGGGCGTCGTCTACAGCGTACGTGCGACGTATTACGCGTCGAACCGCTGGATTACCCAGTTGCAGCTCAATCGCGTGCATGTGCAGCGCGGACCGGATGCGACCAGCGTCATGTTTGGCATCGGTTACCAACTCGACGCACCGGACACCCCCGGCCCGCGTGACTGGGCGGCCGGCAGTACGACGAAGATGACGGACAACGAAGTGGCCGTGTATCTGGGCAAAACTATCGTCAACTCGACGAGTTCGCCGTCGGCGCTGGGCGGTGCCATCGAATACCGGTGCGGCCTTGCGAAATATCTCGACGTAACGCTCGGCTATCTGCATGAAGGCAGTAGCAAGCTGGCGCGCCGGGACGGCATCACCTGCCAGTTGTGGGCAACGCGTGCGTTCCTGAACGACAAGGTCACGCTCGCGGTAGGCGCCGGTGTGTACTACGCGATCAATGAAAACGAGAACAGTGAATCACCGGGACCAGGGGCTGGCAAAGTCTCCGGCCTCGTCACGATTGCGGGTTCGGATCGCTTTACTCAACATTGGGACGCGCGGCTCGAATGGAACCAGGTGGTGACGCGTTACGATCGCGATACCGATGTGATATTTGCAGGGGCGGGCTACCGGTTCCGAGGGTGAGTTTTCAAGCCAGCAGGGTGGCGGTTTTGTCGCATCCGCGACAGGCGCGTTGCTGAAGGAGGTCCTCAATGACCATTACAGGTTGCGGCATCGTCGCGCTGTGCCTCGCTGCGTGCTGCGTGTGTACGGCGAATGCTTACGAAGATGCCGGTGCGCTGGCCGACCGGATTCAATCGGCCGGCCGTGGTGCACACCTCGGGCGCGACCTGTGCGGCTATACGGCCACGCAGGTCGCGGAATACAAGGTGAGACTGAGGCGTTCGTTGTCGTCCCCGGCCGAGTTCGACACGGAATGGGACTATGGCTGGAAAAGGGCAGAGCCGATGCTGCTCCAGTATCAATCGCTGCGGGTAGGTGACCCGCAGGACTACGAATCGCGCGTTCGCCTCGTCTGCGCGACGCTGCACAGCCTCGCCAGGCGCGTGCCCAAGTCCACTAACAAGGACGCTCAGCCGTCGCAATAGGCGCCTGGTCGGCTGATCAGGCACAGGTTCGTTACGGCACGTCGTGCTTTTTCGAGCTAGTGTTCTACAGACGTGTTCCGGTAGATCCGTCCCGGATCGTAGCTGCGCGAGTACCATGCAGCTTTGCGTGCCGCGTGCGGCGCGTCCCCATC
>JBEKNG010000971.1:0-2510 GCA_049523075.1 Paraburkholderia sp. | reverse complement strand
CTGGACTACTGACGGCGCAACGACGCTGTTCGCGCCACTAAGGCCCACGGGCACACCGATCTGGATCGGATCAGCGGCGAACGCCGCATGATTCGCCATCGCGAGTGACGCCAGCAATGCAGCGGTCACGCCACATGAGCGGCCGGTACTCAGAAGGGAAGACATTCTTTTCATTATCGTCAGGCTCCTTGGTATTTTTTGAATCGACTTGAGTCACGCACCTTGCTGGCGCTCAGAGCTGCACACCCCGCGTCAGCGCGCCATCTACTACAAAATTCGCCCCGCTTACGAAGCTGGCCGCCGGACTTGCAACGAATGCAACCGCGTTAGCGATCTCCTGCGGACGCGCCATGCGTCCGCTCGGATTCAACGCAAGTGCTTCGGCGAACAGCTTCGGATTGTTCTTTTCGATGTGATCCCACACACCGCCTTCAAAGTAAACATTGCCCGGTGACACCGTATTCGCGCGAATACCCTTCGGCGCGAGCTGGTGGGCGAGGCCTTGCATGTAGTGGATCAACGCCGCCTTGAAGGTGCCGTAAGGGCCCGCGGCAAAGTCGATCTCACGGCCCGACACGCTTGAAATCGCGATGATCGAGGCGGCCTTGCTCGCTTCGAGAGACGGCAATGCCGCGTCGACGAGGTTCACCGTGCCCATCAGGTCGGTCTCGAACTCCTTGCGCCACGATTCGAGGTCGTTGCCGATCGACAGCGCACTCACGTTGGCAACGACAATATCCAGACCGCCCAGTTGCGCCGCGACCTCCCGGGTCCAGTTCTGCAACGCGGGGCCGTTCGAGACATCGACCGGCGCGCCGAGTACCTTGACGGTGCCGCCGCCAAGCTGCGCGAGGGCCGCCACCGTTTGCTCCACCGTCGCGCCGTCACGGGCGCAGATCGCGACATCGGCTCCTTCTGCCACCAGCGTTTGCGCAATCGCAAGGCCGATACCCTTGGTGCCGCCGGTCACGAGCGCCTTCAAACCTTTCAGTTTCAGATCCATGGAAGCGTCTCCTCAGGCAGCCGGGGCAAGATATTTCTTGCTGATCGCAGCGCCGACCGAGTATTTTGGATCGACAAAATTCCCAAGTCTCACCTGACCGCATTGGCTGAGCATCATGTAAGCGTCCCAACGGTCGAAGCCGTACTCGCTCTCCATCCAGCGAACCAGTTCGTTGTACGCGATGCGGGTCGCGTCCTCGAGCGGACGCGCACTGCCGATGGACATCAGCAGCGCATCAGTTTCAAGGCGCGGCCAATCGATATGCCAGCCCTTGATCAGATCCACATGAATCGTCGTCGTGCTGGAGAACTCCACGGCGGTACCGCATACCTCGCCGTCCCCCTGGCAAGCGTGTGCGTCGCCGATAAAAAGACGCGCACCCGCCGAACGTACCGGCAGATAGGTGATGCTGCCCGGGCCCATGTCGGGCACGTCCATGTTGCCGCCGTGATTGTCCGGCGTGAGTGAATTGATCGAGTCGATTTCCGGCGACAGGCTGAGCGTCCCGATGTGCGGCTTGTACGGCAGCGTGACGCGCTTGCTCCAGTAGACGCCGTCCTCGTCCACGTCGATCTTGCGGGTGATCTCCGGCAGGGGTTCGTTGAGCGTTGCGGTGTATTCCGTACCCGTCAGCGCGCCGAAGCGCGGAATCAGGCAACAGGTTCCACGCGGATTGTCGCCGCGCGGCAGCATCGATTCGATGTAGACCGCGACGACATCGCCCTTCTCTGCGCCGTCGATCATGATCGGACCGCTCTGCGGATTGAGAAACGGTACCCGCAGCTTCTGGCTGGGCAGATCCTGTTCCGTGAGAATTTTGCCGTCAAACGCGTCGCGTGTCTGGACGACCACGCGGTCTCCCGGCGCGATGCTCAACACGGGTGCCGAGTACGGGCCGATCGTGTAGTGAAAGGTACCCTGACGCGATTCGGTGAGTTCATGCGTCTCGCCGACCTCGCCGCGAGCAACGCCGCGCGTGTGCATGATCGATTCTTTGAGCCAGTTCATTGTGGTGTTCCTGTTGCAATTGGGGGTTGTCTAAGTGAACGGGGCGCACGAGGCGGCCGCCGCTTCACACTGAAATTAGCGATCTGACGTTATTGGCTTCCATCTGGTCCCCGCGGCCCGCCGATACCACCTGGCCACGCACCAGCACCACGTAGTCGTCAGCCACCGCCTGGGCGAAATCGAAGAACTGTTCAACCAGCAGAATTGACAGCGCTCCCTTCAGCGAGCGAATCACCTCTTCGATCTCCTTCACGATCGACGGCTGGATCCCCTCGGTCGGTTCGTCGAGAATCAGCAGCTTGGGGTTGGTCAAAAGGGCCCGGCCAATCGCCAACTGCTGCTGTTGTCCGCCGGAGAGATTGCCGGCAATGCGCCGGCGCATCGTTTTGAGCACCGGGAAGGTATGAAAGACGTCGTCGAAGGAAAACTGCTTGCCGCCCGCGGTCTGGTTGTGTTCTCCCGTGTATGCGCCAATGCGCAGGTTTTCTTCAACGCTTAG
>JBEKNG010000970.1:0-2510 GCA_049523075.1 Paraburkholderia sp. | reverse complement strand
ACGCCGACCAGACCGGCAATCTCATCGCTGGTGAGCGGATCTTCGATATTCGCTTCCATCAGCAGCAGCGCGTCGTTCAGGCGCGGATGGCGCTCGCCCGGCGCCGTGACGAACGGAATCCGCTGGCGTTCCTCACCCGCGCGCAGCACGCCGACACCGAGCGTATCGGCGATCCGATCGGACAGTTCGGGACCATGCTCGCGCGCGATCATCGCCAGCATGAAGTCGACGGTCGCCTGGCCACCGGCACAGGTGGCGCGATCACGGTCGATTTCGAAGATCTGCTGGGTGACGATCGAGCGCTCGAACTGCTCGGAGAACTGCTGATAGGTTTCCCAGTTGACGCTCACGCGATAACCGGACAGCTGCCCCGCCATCGCGAGCCACCAGACCCCATGATGGATGCCGGTGACGAGCGGCGTGCGCTGACCGACCCGCGAGAGGCTCGCGAGGAACAGCCGGTAGTCGGCAAACTGCTGGAACCGCTCGCTGACGATGATCAGCCAATCGCACGCGACGGCATCTCCGAACGCGGCATCCGCGGGCCATTGCGCGCCGCCGGCAAGCTGCACAGGCCGGCCGTCCCACGAGCACACCTGCCAGCGATACAGCGCACGGCCGTCGATTTCATTGGCGAGATTGAGCGCATCGACAATCGGCCCGACACCCGACATCGACACCGGTGGCAATGCAACGATTGCCACCTGCGTGGTGCGGGTCGGACTGGACGGTCGGGCCATCGTCGGGTGCGATGTGAAGCGCGGCGGCCGCGTTACTTCAAGCTACCGGAGAGGAACTGCTTGAGGCGCTCGCTGCGCGGCGAGGTCAGCACCTCGGCGGGCACGCCCTCTTCCTCGGTACGCCCCTGATGCAGGAACATCACATGATTCGACACGTTGCGCGCGAAACCCATTTCGTGGGTGACGACGATCATCGTGCGGCCTTCTTCGGCGAGCTTCTGCATCACCTTCAGCACTTCGCCGACCAGTTCCGGGTCGAGCGCGGAAGTGGGCTCGTCGAACAGCATCACATCGGGATTCATCGCGAGCGCGCGGGCAATCGCGACACGCTGCTGCTGCCCGCCCGACAGATGCGACGGGTACTGCTTTTCCAGACGCGGCGCGAGACCCACCTTCTCCAGATACTCGCGGGCGCGCTCTTCGGCTTCGCGGCGCGGCAGGCCGAGCACATGAATCGGCGCCTCGACGATGTTCTCGATCACGTTCATGTGCGCCCACAGGTTGAAGTGCTGGAACACCATCGCGAGCTTCGTGCGGATGCGTTGCAGCTGCTTGTGGTCGGCCACTTCCAGATTGCCGCTACGATCGGCCCTGGTGCGCACCGTCTCGCCGTCCACGATGATCTGTCCGGCGTTCGGCCGTTCCAGGAAGTTGATACAGCGCAGGAACGTGCTCTTGCCCGACCCGCTCGCGCCGATGATGCTGATCACGTCGCCCTTGTTGGCGTTCAGCGACACGCCCTTGAGCACTTCGTTATCGCCATAGCGCTTGTGGATGTCCTGCACGGCGAGCTTGCAGGCTTCAGTTTGAGTCGTGTGGAGCAAGTCGCTCTCCCAAGGTGAATACAGACCCGTCTACAGATCCGCCATATGACGGCGGTGAGGGGTGAACCGCAGCAAGACCTCGCTGCTCAGCGCGGCCGCGCCGCCAGATACGCCAGCCAGTGCCGCTCCGCGCGCCGGAACAGAGCCACCAGCGCGAACGATACAACAAGATAGATCAGCGCCGCGATACCGAACGCGCTAAACGAGTCGTACGTGGCCGAATTGGCATCGCGCGCCACCTTCAGGATGTCCGGCACGGTCGCGGTGAACGCAACCGTGGTGGCGTGCAGCATCAGAATCACTTCGTTACTGTACAACGGCAGCGCCCGGCGCAAGGCGGACGGCAGGATGACGCGGCGATACATGGTGAACCAGCTCATGCCGTAGGCCCGTGCCGCTTCGACTTCCCCGTGCGAGGTCGAACGGATCGCCCCGGCGAAAATCTCGGTCGTATAGGCGCAGGTGTTCAGCGCGAACGCGAGAATAGCGCAATGGAAACCGCTGCGGAAGAACGCATCGAGCAGTTGATGCGAGCGCACGAACTCGAGGCTGTACATGCCCGTATAGATCAGCAGTAACTGCACATACAAGGGCGTGCCGCGAAACACATAGGTATAGAAACGCACGGGCGTCGACAGCCAGCGCTTCTTCGATACCCGCGCCACCGCCAGCGGAATCGCGCACACAAAGCCGATACCGATCGATGCCACCAGCAGCCACAAGGTCACGGCCAAGCCGGACAGACGCTGACCGTCCCAGTACAGGAACGCCCGGCCGAATTGCGAAAGGATCTCGATCATGGTCTATCTCACAGCTCCGCGTGCCGCACGCCAATCGAATAACGCCGCTCCAGCCAGATCAGAACAAGGTTCGACAGGGTGGTGATCGCGAGGTAGATGAGCGCGGCAATAAGGATGAAGAAAAACATGTTGAAGGTGCTCTTGCC
>JBEKNG010000969.1:0-2514 GCA_049523075.1 Paraburkholderia sp. | reverse complement strand
TCCCCCGTCAGGCCGCGTAACGACGCGCCGCCGGGCCCAAACTGGCACAATGTGTTCCTGCTGCCGCCCTTCAGGCCACCTGCGGCGCAAAGGAACACGCTTGGACCGCCTCACCGCCCGACAACTCTTCGACGACATCCACGAGCGCATGGCGCTGCGCTGGATCGCAGGCATGCGTGGTGAGACGCGCGTGCTGGAGTACGGCTCCACACCTGCCCGCCGGCCATCGCTGGTGGGTTATCTCAATGTCATCTATCCGAACAAGATCCAGATCATCGGTAGCGAGGAACTCAGCTATCTCGACGGCCTGGATTCGCGTCAGCGTTGGGAAGTGATCCATAAAGCCGCCTCCACGCAGCCGGCCGCTTTCATCGTCACGAAAGATCAGGCGATCCCCGCCGATCTTCGCGAAGTGGCGGAAGAAACCAATACCCCCCTGTGGATCAGCGCCAAGCGCGGCCACGAGCTGTTGACCTGGATGCAATACCACCTGGCGCGCACCATGGCGCCGCGCCTGACCTTGCATGGCGTGCTGCTGGAAGTGTTTTCGATTGGCGTGCTGATCACCGGCGAGGCCGGTTCCGGCAAGAGCGAGCTTGCGTTGGAGCTGATCAGCCGCGGTCACCGACTGGTCGCCGACGATGCGCCCGAATTCACGCTGATCGCGCCCGACGTGATCGATGGCGCATGCCCCGAGTTGTTACAAGACCTGCTGGAAGTGCGTGGCCTGGGCGTGCTCAATGTACGTGAGATGTTCGGCCATACCTCGGTCAAGGCATCCAAATACCTGCGCCTGGTCGTGCACCTCAAACCCGTACGCGATGGCGAATATACCGATGGCCTGACGCGCCTCACTGGCGACGTCGGCCATCGCGAAATCTTCGATGTGCAAGTCCCCATGATCACCCTGCCCGTCGCGCCCGGCCGCAACTTGGCCGTGCTGGTGGAAGCCGCTGTGCGCAGCCATATGCTCAAAAGCAAGGGCATCGATCCTGCACAGAGCTTCATGGACCGCCAGGCTCATCAGATGCGCCGGCTCCCACCGTGGTGATGCCATGAGCCAGAACGACAGCCATCTCTCTGCCGACGACCCCAACGCCATCCATCTGGTGGTGCTGACAGGCATGTCCGGCGGCGGCAAGACCGTCGCCTTGCGCGCGCTGGAAGACCTCGAATTCTATTGCGTCGACAACCTGCCCAGCGCGCTGTTGCCAGAGCTGGTCGATGCGGCAACGCACGGCGACAGCCATCGCCGACGCATTGCTGTTGGCGTGGACGTGCGCAATCGCGACGAAGATTTCCAACACATGCCCAAGGTGCTTTCAGCCCTGGCGGCGACCGTGCAAGTGCATCTGATCTTCATCGACTGCAGCGATGCCGTGCTGATGAAGCGTTTCTCCGAAACGCGTCGCCGACATCCGCTGGCAGCACGCGGTATGTCCCTGGCCGATGCCATCGCCGAGGAGCGCCGCCTGCTGCGCCCGTTGATGGCGATCGCCGAACGCGTGATCGATTCCAGCGAACTGAATGTGCATCAACTGCGTCGCCTGATTGCGACCGGCTACGCGCAGACCACTGCGGGCCTCACGTTGATGTTCCAGTCGTTCGCTTTCCGTCGTGGGCTGCCGCTCGACTCGGATTTCGTCTTCGACGCGCGCTGCCTGCCCAATCCGCACTGGGAACCGACGCTACGTCCGCTATCAGGGAAGGACGCCCCAGTGCGCGAATACCTCGAACAACAGCCGCTGGTGAGCGAATACTTCGCTGACACCGCGCGCTGGCTGGATGCGTGGCTGCCCCGCTTCGAAGCGGACGACCGCAGTTACGTCACCATCTCCATCGGTTGCACCGGCGGTCGCCACCGCTCGGTCTACCTGGTCGAAAAACTTGCTGCGCACTATCGCACTAATCGCGAAGGCGTCCTGACTTTCCATCGTGAACTAGAGTGATATTTATGTTGTCACTAACAAGCTCCACCGAAGCCGCCGTGTCATGACCGTAGGCGTGCTACTGATGACCCATGAGTCGGTCGGCCAAGCGCTGGTGAAAGCAGCACGTCACGTGCTGCCGAAACTGCCGCTTCGCGTTGCCACCGTGGAAGTACCGGCACGCGCCGATCCCGATGTCATGCGCACGCTTACCGCCAAGCATGCGCGTGAACTGGATCACGGCGAAGGTGTGTTGGTGTTGGCGGATCTTTATGGCGCCACGCCCTGCAACATCGGGCTGTCGTTGAGTGCGGTCGGTGTAAGGCTACGCTGCGTTTCGGGATTGAACTTGCCGATGCTGCTGCGCGTGCTCAACTACGCCGACAAGCCGCTGGATGAACTTGCGGAAATCGCGGCCAGCGGCGGTCGCGGAGGAATCTTCATAGACCATGCTTGAAAAAGAAATAGTTGTCTCCAACAAATTGGGCTTGCATGCCCGCGCATCGGCCAAGCTTGTGCAACTCGTGCAAGGGTTCAAATCCACCGTCTGGTTGATCAGCAAAGGACGCGAAGTGAATGCTCAAAG
>JBEKNG010000968.1:0-2518 GCA_049523075.1 Paraburkholderia sp. | reverse complement strand
CGCTGATTTTCAGCTTCTGCATGGCCAACCCCGCGCAATTCCATGCCGAAGATGGTTCGGGTTACGCGTTCTGGGCGGAACAGGTGATTGCACTCGACGCGTTGAACCCGCAGGTCGCCGCCCGTCTGGCCCGCTCACTCGAACTGTGGCGGCGCTTTACGCCCACGTTGCGCGAGGGCATGCGTGGAGCGCTGCAGAAAGTGGCCGCGCAAGCGAAGTCGCGCGATGTGCGGGAGATCGTGGAGAAGGCCCTGGCCTGATCTTCACAGGCGCTCTCAGCTAAGGAAAAGCCGGCGCGCGTTGCCGGCTTTTTTTCGCCCATAGGAACTGCTCTATAGGGGGTTGCGGGAATTAGTTAGCCATCCGGATGAATGTTTTTGTCAGGCTGCATGGGTGAAAGTAAGCGCATTCACTTAACGGTTTACGTTTAACGCAACGCGTTATATACTTCCCATGATCACAACATTCGGCGACAAGGCCACAGCACTGTTATTTAGAGGCAGCTTCGTCCGTTCGCTGCCCACGCAGATTCAGCGCATCGCTTATCGCAAGCTGCTCATGATCGATGCCGCAGCTTCGATCGAAGACCTCTATACACCGCCCGGCAACAGGCTGGAGTCGCTGCAGGGGCAACGCAGTGGCAATGGAGCATCCGCATTAACACGCAGTGGCGTATCTGCTTTCACTTCGTGGACGGTGAGGCGCTGAATGTCGAGATCGTCGATTATCACTGATTGATTGGGAGACCAGCATGGTCATCAAACGCTCCGAGCTGGACAGCATCGACTTTTTGGACATCGACACCGGCGAGCGGGTTGCGCCGGTCCATCCGGGGGCGATCCTGCGCAGCGAATTCCTTGACCCGCTCGGCATGTCGGTCAACGCACTGGCAAAAGCCCTGCATGTGCCTACGCCGCGCATCAACGACATCATGCTCGGCAAGCGCGCTATCTCGGCAGACACCGCATTGCGCCTTAGCCGTTATTTCGGCGCGAGCGCGCAATTCTGGCTCAATTTGCAGATCGACTACGACCTGCGTATCGCGACCGAAGCAGCCGGCGAGCAGATCGCAAACGAGATCGAACCGCTCGCCCGGGCGCGGCGCCCGAAGCTACCCGGGATGCCGCGCGGTCACGCACGCGCTGCCGCCCTCGCTGCAAAGGTGTCCGGCAGCGTGGCTGCCGTCAAACCCCGGCGCAAGCCCTGAGATTCAACCCTAGGGCTGCACGCGCCTTCTGGGCTAATTCGAGCATCGCACTCAGGTCTGCGGCAGCTTGCCCACGCGTCGTTCGCCGTAATTCACCGTCGGGCCGCTGGACGGGTCAGCCGCCGCCACTGCGCCGGAATGCGCCCTAATGGGCCAACGTGGCGCGCACATTCCGTCTCAAAAGCACAGGAAAGTCACAGCGAGCGGGTAAAATCGGACTATTCCTTCGCCTTACCGGAGTACTGCAATGGCTTTGCAACGTCGTACCACTCTTACGAAGTACCTGATCGAGCAGCAGCGTGAGACCAACAACCTGCCGGCGGATCTGCGGCTCCTGATCGAAGTCGTTGCGCGGGCGTGCAAGGCGATCAGCTACCACGTCAGCAAGGGCGCGCTGGGCGATGCGCTCGGCACCGCGGGCAGCGAGAACGTTCAGGGCGAGGTGCAGAAGAAGCTCGACATCCTGTCTAACGACATCCTGCTCGAAGCGAACGAATGGGGCGGCAACCTGGCCGGCATGGCGTCCGAAGAAATGGAGAAGTTCTCGCCGATTCCGGCCAACTATCCGAAGGGCGAATATCTGCTGGTGTTCGATCCGCTGGACGGCTCGTCAAACATCGACGTGAACGTCTCGATCGGCACGATCTTCTCGGTGCTGCGTTGCCCGGACGGCCAGCAGCCAACCGAACAGTCGTTCCTGCAACCGGGCACGCAGCAGGTCGCCGCTGGCTACGCCGTCTACGGTCCGCAAACCGTGCTGGTGCTCACCACCGGCAACGGCGTGAACTGCTTCACACTCGACCGTGAGCTGGGTTCGTGGGTGCTCACGCAGAGCGACATGACCATTCCGGTCGAAACGCGCGAATACGCGATCAACGCGTCGAACGAGCGCCACTGGTATCCGCCTGTCCAGCAGTACATTGGGGAGTTGAAGGCCGGCCAGGATGGCCCGCGTCAGGCCGACTTCAATATGCGCTGGATCGCATCAATGGTCGCCGACGTGCACCGTATCCTGAATCGCGGCGGCGTCTTCATGTACCCGGCCGACAAGCGCACGCCGGACAAGCCGGGCAAGCTGCGCCTGATGTACGAGGCGAATCCGATGGCGTTCATCGTCGAACAGGCAGGCGGCGCCGCGACCAACGGCGAGAAACGCATCCTCGACATCGCCCCGAAAAGCCTGCACGAGCGCGTGGCGGTGTTCCTCGGCTCGAAGAACGAGGTCGATCGCGTGACCCGCTACCATCTCGAAACAAAAAATTGAGCCGGGGACTTGCCAAAGCGCTAATGGAGTCCCTATAATCTCGTTTC
>JBEKNG010000967.1:0-2525 GCA_049523075.1 Paraburkholderia sp. | reverse complement strand
CGTCTGGCGGACCGCGTCGCTGAGATCGTCGTGAATTTCCGTCCGATGCCGCATTCGGCCCTCGGGCCGACCGCCTTGCGCCCCGGCGCGAACCGGCTGGTGATCCGGCTGCAGCCTAACGAAACGATTCGCCTGTATTGCCTCGCCAAGCAGCCCGGCGAAGGCATGAACCTGGCCAGTGTCCACCTCGATCTCGCGTTCGACCAGTTCTTCCGTGAAGGACAGATGGAGGCTTATCAGCGCCTGCTGCTCGACGTGATCAACGGCCGGCTTGCCCTGTTTGTACGACGCGATGAGCAGGAAGCGGCATGGCGCTGGGTCGAACCGATCCTGAACGAATGGGCAGCCGCCAACAAGCCGCCCAAGCCCTATGCAGCGGGCACGTGGGGGCCGGCTGCGTCGAGCGCGATGCTCGCGCAGCACGGCACCTGCTGGCTCGAAGAAGAAAACTGACAGGCGGCGACGCGGCATGTCTGAACAGGCACGCCGTATCCGCCGCATGCAAGACCTCATCGAAGAACTGAACGGGGTGGCGCCGTGACGGTGGCAGCAATGGCAGCAGCGGACAAGTGTCCTGCACGCGGTCATTGCGCCACGTTAAGGCATATTCCGTAGACCCAACAAAGGCAGTACGGAGGAGAAGTGATCGAGCTTCACGCTTTCGACGACCAGGCCGCCCAATCGGCCGCGCTGGCGAAAGCGGTGGGCGATGCTTTACATGCGTCCCTCGCCGCTCGGGCAACCGCGACCGCTACCACCGCGGGCCACGCAACACTAGCAGTGTCCGGCGGCAGCAGTCCACGTCCGTTCCTGCAGGTGCTGTCCACTCAACCGTTCGACTGGGCGCGCATTGCCGTGACACTGGTCGACGACCGCTGGGTCCCCGACACGGACAGTGCGAGTAATTCGCGTTTTGCGCACGAGACGCTGCTGCAAAACGCGGCGCAAGGCGCGGCCTTCTGGCCACTGGTCGACACCGCCCAATCGCTCGAAGCACACGTCGCCGCGCTGAACGCCGACCCGCTGCGCACGCTGCCGGATGTCGCCGTGCTGGGCATGGGAGAGGACGGCCATACAGCGTCGATCTTCGCGGATTCGCCGGAGTGGGACTATTCCATCACGACGTCCGAGCGCTTTGTCGCGGTACATCCCGGCAGTGCGCCGCATGCACGCGTGAGCTGGTCGATGTCTGCGCTAAAGCAAGTGGGCCATCTGTTTCTGTTGATTGCAGGACCGCGCAAGCTGGATGTGCTGAATGCTGCCGCCGCTGCGCCACAAAAAAATGCCATCTCACAGTTGGCAAACGACAAGGGAGTGAGACTCGATGTCTACTGGTGTGAAAAGTAACGCTGTCCCGGGCGCGGGCCAGCACGCCGATGGACCGCGGCTGCTGGCCGACATCGGCGGCACCAATGCGCGTTTTGCACTGGAGACAGGGCCGGGCGAGATTGGGCAGGTGCAGGTGTATCCGTGCGCTGACTATGCGGGCGTGGCCGAAGTCATCAAGAAGTACCTGAAAGATACGAAGATTGGCCGTGTGAACCACGCGGCGATTGCGATTGCGAATCCGGTCGACGGCGACCAGGTCAGCATGACCAACCACGACTGGACCTTTTCGATCGAAGCCACGCGCCGCGCGCTGGGCTTCGACACGCTGCTGGTCGTCAACGACTTTACCGCGCTGGCCATGGCGTTGCCGGGCCTGACGGATTCGCAACGCGTGCAGGTAGGCGGCGGCGCACGGCGGCCGAACAGCGTAATCGGTCTGCTCGGCCCAGGCACGGGTCTGGGCGTATCCGGCCTGATTCCCGCCGACGACCGCTGGATTGCGCTGGGCAGTGAAGGTGGCCACGCCACCTTCGCGCCGGCTGACGAACGCGAAGATCTGGTGTTGCAGTACGCACGCAAGAAGTGGTCGCACGTGTCGTTCGAACGCGTTGCCGCGGGCCCTGGCGTCGAGGTGATTTACCGGGCGCTGGCGGCACGCGACAAGAAACGCGTGCCGTCGAACTTCGACACGTCCGACGTGGTCAAGCGCGCGCTCGAGGGCGAGCCGTTGGCGGCGGAATCGGTTGATGTGTTCTGTGGCATCCTCGGCACCTTCGCGGGCAACATTGCGGTGACGCTGGGTTCGCTCGGCGGCATCTACATTGGCGGCGGCGTGGTGCCGCGGCTGGGCGAGTTATTTGAGCGTTCGTCGTTCCGTGCACGCTTTGAGGCGAAGGGTCGCTTCGAGGCGTATTTGCAGAGCGTGCCGACCTACGTGATCACCGCGGAGTATCCGGCGTTCCTCGGGGTCTCGGCGATTCTGGCGGAGCAACTGTCGAATCGAACGGGCGGGAGTTCGTCGGCGGTGTTCGAGCGGATCCGCCAGATGCGTGACGCGTTGACGCCGGCGGAGCGGCGCGTGGCGGATCTGGCGTTGAATCATCCGCGGTCGATCATCAACGATCCGATCGTCGACATTGCGCGCAAGGCCGACGTGAGCCAGCCGACCGTGATCCGCTTCTGCCGCTCGCTGGGTT
>JBEKNG010000966.1:0-2526 GCA_049523075.1 Paraburkholderia sp. | reverse complement strand
GAGCGCTTATCCAGGCGCAGACAGATTTTGTGGCTTTCGAGAAAGGAGAAATGGATGCCGCAGTCCAGCAGAGCGTCAACACATATACGACGGCGCGCGCCGTGGTTTGGGGACTAGGGGCACTCGCCCTCGTTATCGCGATAGTGCTGTGCGTGCTGGTGACCCGTTCGATCGTGCGACCGCTGCAGCACGTGGTCGACGGCGCGGAGGCGTTGGCGCAAGGCGATCTATCGGTCATGATCGATGTGCATCGCCGGGATGAAGTCGGCGCGGTGGCGGAGTCACTAAACCGGGCGATTGCTCAACTGGGGACGATCGTCAGTGGCGTTAAGCATGCCAGCGAATCGATATCGAGCGCGACGCAGCAACTGGCCGCAGGCAATACCGATCTGTCGCAACGCACCGAAGAACAGGCAGCGTCGCTGGAGGAAACCGCCTCGAGCATGGAGGAGTTGACCGCTACGGTACGTCAGAACGCGGACAACGCGCAGCAGGCGAGCACGCTCGCCACCACAGCCTCAGGTATCGCACAGCGAGGCGGAGAGGTGGTCGGACGCGTGGTCGACACCATGCACGGGATCTCCAACAGTTCCGCGAAGGTGGGCGAGATCATCACCGTCATCGAGGGCATTGCGTTTCAGACCAACATCCTCGCGCTGAATGCCGCGGTCGAGGCCGCGCGTGCCGGCGAACAGGGGCGTGGCTTCGCGGTCGTGGCGGGCGAGGTTCGCACGCTCGCCCAGCGCAGTGCAAGCGCGGCGCGGGAAGTCAAGACGCTGATCGGCGAATCGGCGGATCGGGTGGAGGCCGGTTCGAAGCTCGTGGCGGAAGCAGGCAGCACGATCGACGAAGTCGTCCAGTCGGTGCGCCGCGTGACCGACATCATGGGAGAAATCTCGTCGGCGTCGCAGGAACAGCGCACCGGCATCGAGCAGGTCGGCCAGGCCGTCGTCCAGATGGACCAGGTGACGCAACAGAATGCCGCGCTTGTCGAACAGGCGTCGGCAGCCGCGCACTCGATGGCCGAGCAGGCGCAGGCATTGCGTGATGCGGTGGCCGTGTTCAAGGTCGACGTCACGCTCAACAAGCCAGACGCACGCCCGGCAGACCAGAATTAATTTCTATTCGCCGTTCAGGTCGGCCAGCACGTTGGGGTACTTAACCTCCTCGTGTTCTGCTCGCCGGCTTTTGAACTGCTTCAGTGGGTCGAATCCACCGAAACCCGACCGTGAGCCGCGTACGGCATCAGGCAACGATGTTGCAATAATCCGCCGGCATTCGGCACCTTCCCTGCATCAGTGGCTGTCGGCCGTTCGAATGTCTCACTGGCCACTGAGTCGACCTTTCGTAACTGGCCGATCACTGACTAGTGAAAACGGCATGGACTGCCCGAGTCCTGCAAGGTCGCGACTGACAGCACGCGACCCATATGAGGCATTCAATTTTCTCGCCAACGGACATTCAGTCGGCCCGATAAGCCCAAGCGACATGCTTTCGATCTGTGCACGATGATTATCCTCCGCGTGCACAAATTGCGTATCATCCGTCCTGCCATTTCAAATTCTACTAATCCAATCCGTCTCCGGCACCCGTTCACATGGACATTCTGCGCGAAGAATTGCCGATCACTTCTCCACATGCGCTAAGCATAT
Source organism: Paraburkholderia sp. (assembly GCA_049523075.1). Taxonomy (GTDB): domain Bacteria; phylum Pseudomonadota; class Gammaproteobacteria; order Burkholderiales; family Burkholderiaceae; genus Paraburkholderia. The sequence goes on along the minus strand of JBEKNG010000966.1, from coordinate 874 downwards.
CCAGCTTTGACCGCGCGTTACTTTTCCTAACGATAATTGCGCCATTCGTCCTGTTCTTTTATCACCCAGGTCACGAATGGGTTGGTGCGGTCCCGCTATTCATAGTCCTTCTCTATTTTTGGAGACAAGATTTTGGTCTCTTTGTCAAAGCGGTCTTCTGGCCAATTCTTTATGTGTCACTGCTCTATGTGCCATGGCCACTCTGTTTTATCTTGCCGCTGGGCTTGTACTTCAGTGCGTACGTTGGCTCGCAGAAATTTCGACTTATTGATCGCTGGTTGACCACGGGACGGTTGACCCGAGAGACAGTGATTTGGATGGTTGCTACGATTTTGGTCAGCTCTGGTGCGTTGCTGATATGGGTATTTCTGTTCCATCCGCGGCTTGACGACCTCGCCGCGATGATTCCTGCTGTCCGCCCTTGGCAGTTAGTCGCCATAGGCATCGCTTTTTCAACACTGAATGCAACTTGGGAGGAGTTGATTCTCAAGGGACTCGCGTGGAGTTCACTGCAAAGCGTATTTAAATCTGCTTACATTGTGAACGTCGCGCAAGCGGTTCTCTTTGGCTTGGCTCATTTTCAAGGATTCCCCAGAGGCTGGATCGGCGTTCTGATGGCGGCAGTCTATGGCCTTGCGTTGGGGGTTATCCGCAAGAAATCACAAGGGCTTCTCGCCTCAATCATCGCTCATATTTTTGCCGATGGCACGATCTTCGTGGTGCTCTATTGCATTTCAATCGGACTGTTACCAGTAGTGCAATCGGGTACCTGATCGTCACCGATCGAGCCAATCGTGCCGAACGTCTCGAGTTGGCCCAATGGACTAAACCGCTCGCGCGGTATGCGCTCCGTTCAAAGTTATTGGTCGGTGAA
>JBEKNG010000965.1:0-2529 GCA_049523075.1 Paraburkholderia sp. | reverse complement strand
CGCAATCGAATACATCATGGATAACATTGCGCGCTCGCTGGGCGAAGACTCGCTCGACGTGCGCCGCCGCAATCTGTATGGCAAGACCGAGCGGAATCAGACACCGTACGGCCAGGTTGTCGAAGACAACGTGATCCACGAACTGATCGACGAGCTGGAAGCGACTAGTGATTACCGCGCGCGCCGCGCTGAGATCCAGAAGTTCAACGCGAACAACGAAGTGCTGAAGAAGGGTCTGGCGCTCACGCCGGTGAAGTTCGGCATTGCGTTCAACGTGACCCACTTCAACCAGGCCGGCGCGCTGGTGCACATCTACACCGATGGCTCGGTGCTGGTGAATCACGGCGGCACGGAGATGGGCCAGGGGCTCAACACGAAGGTCGCGCAGGTCGTCGCCCATGAACTCGGGATCAGCTTCAATCGCGTGCGCGTCACGGCGACCGACACCAGCAAGGTGGCGAATACCTCGGCCACGGCGGCCTCAACAGGTTCCGATCTGAACGGCAAGGCTGCGCAGGACGCTGCACGCCAGTTGCGCGAGCGCTTGGCCGCCTTTGCCGCGGATCGTTACGGTGCGGGTGAGGTGAGCGCCGCGAGCGTGCGCTTTGGTCACGATCGCGTGGCAGTGGGCAACGCCGTGGTGCCGTTCGAAGAGATCATCGCGAAGGCGTATCTCGCCCGCGTGCAGTTGTGGTCGGACGGCTTCTACGCGACCCCGAAGCTGTACTGGGATCAGTCGAAGCTGCAGGGCCGTCCGTTTTACTACTACTCGTATGGCGCAGCCGTGTCTGAAGTCGTGATCGACACGCTGACCGGCGAAATGCGCGTGCTGCGCGCCGATGCGTTGCATGACGTGGGTGCGTCGCTGAATCCGGCACTCGATGTCGGCCAGGTGGAAGGGGCGTTTATCCAGGGCATGGGCTGGCTGACAACCGAAGAACTGTGGTGGAACCCCGGCGGCAAGCTGATGACGCATGCGCCGTCCACCTACAAGATTCCAACTGTGAACGACACGCCGCCGGTCTTCAATGTGCGACTGTTCAACAACAAGAATGCCGAGGACAGCATTCACCGTTCGAAGGCCACGGGCGAGCCGCCGCTGCTGCTGCCGTTCTCGGTGTTCTTCGCGATTCGTGACGCGGTGGCGAGCGTGGGTGACTACAAGGTCAATCCGCCGCTGAACGCGCCGGCGACGAGCGAAGAGATCCTGAAGGCGGTCGGGGCAGTGCGTGCCGTGACGGCCGCCTCGCGTCAATAGCTGAAGCGCTACCGGGACGCTCGCGATGGATATACCTTGTTTCGTTCAGATCGGCCGGCGTAGCAGCCATGCTGTGTCGCGCCTGGCACCGATGCACATCGTGCTGTTCGGCGCGGGCCACGTCGGGCATGCGCTCGTCACCTTGCTGGGATGCCTGCCATGCGTCGTGCAGTGGGTCGACGAGCGTGACGAACTGTTCCCCGACGAGGTCCCCGCCAACGTGCAGGTCGAGGCCACTGACACGCCCGAAGCGATCGTCGACACCGCACCGCCCGGCGCGTACTTCCTCGTGATGACACACAATCACGCGCTCGATTTCTCGCTCGCCGCGCGCATCATGCGGCGACGCGATTTCACCTATTTCGGCATGATCGGCTCGAAGACCAAGCGCGTGAAGTTCGAGCGGCGGCTGATCGAGCGCGGCGTGGACCCTAAACGGCTGGAGGAGATGACCTGTCCGATTGGCGTGGACGGCATCGTCGACAAGGCGCCGCAGTCCATCGCGGTGGCCGTGTGTGCCGAGTTGTTGCAGGTGCGCTCGCGGCAGACGTTGCGGCCTGTATCGGCGCTGATGTCGCATGAGGTTTGCGCGAGCGCTTGAATTGGCGTTTGAGCGGACGTCCTGGACGATCGTGTGGGCGTTTGCTTGACCGCCTGATCGGAGTTGACAAGCTGACGCGACTCCGTCCGCGGCGCGACTACGCCGTACCTTTCTCCACCGCGGTCACCCGTTTCATCCGCCGCGCCTTTTGCGCCACCAGCCGTTCCGACACCTGCGACATCAGCATCCGCAACCAGCCGACATCGCTCGGGCGGTCCGGTTGCGGATGCCAGAGCTGGTAGCACTTGATGCGCGGAAACGGAATCGGCACATCGACCACGGCGAGCGGCAGGATGTTCGCGTAGTGTGTCGCAAAGCGGCGCGTCGTCGTGAAGATCAGATCCGATTGCAGCAGCACCTGCGGCACGAGGCCGAAGTAGGGCAACGTCGTCACGATACGCCGCTCAGCGCGGGCCCGTGCAAAGCCGGTATCGATCGCTCCGCCGCTGGCACCGCTGTACGGCGTCGGCGCGAGATGCGGGGCGGCCAGATAGGTTTCCCGCGTCATCGGCGTTTGCGCGAGCGGATGATCCGCACGCATCAGACAGACCACCGTATCCGCGAACAGATCGCTTTTCTCGAAGCGCGTTTCGGGCTTCGGCCAGTTGCCGATCACGAGATCCAGTTCCCCTGCATCGAGTGCGGCCGCGTGGTCGAGCGTGGGGGTGAG
>JBEKNG010000964.1:0-2531 GCA_049523075.1 Paraburkholderia sp. | reverse complement strand
AGCGGATGATGCCGCGTTGCGACGCGACCACGAAGTCGACCAGCGCCTTCACTGGCGCATCGCCCTCGCCGCCTGCGGAGGCAAGCTCGGTCAGTTGCACCTTGGCATCTTCCAGCGACAGACCGTTCTTGTACAGCAAACGGTACGCGGCACGCAGCGCGGAAATCGCGTCCGGCGAGAAGCCGCGCCGGCGCAGACCTTCGACATTGATGCCATGCGGCTCGGCCTTGTTGCCGGCGGCGATCACGAACGGCGGGATGTCCTGCACGAGTGCCGACGCGCCGCCGAGCATCGAATGCGCGCCGATGCGCACGAACTGGTGCACACCCGACATGCCGCCGACGATGGCGTAATCGCCGATCGTCACGTGGCCGGCCATCTGCGCATTGCTCGCGAGAATGACGTTACTGCCCACGTGGCAGTCGTGCCCGAGGTGCACATACGCCATGATCCAGTTGTCGTCGCCGAGCGTCGTCACGCCCGCGTCCTGAATTGTGCCGGTGTGGATCGTGGTGAACTCGCGAATTGTGTTGCGGTTACCGATCTCAAGCCGGGTCGGCTCGTCTTGGTACTTCATGTCCTGCGGCCGGCCACCGACCGAGGCATAGTGACCAATGCGGTTGTCTTCGCCAATGGTCGTGTGACCTTCGATCACGCTGTGCGAGCCGACCGTCGTGCCCGCGCCAATCGTGACGTGCGGGCCAACAATGGCATACGGCCCGATTTCAACCGTTTCGTGGAGCTGTGCGCCCGGCTCGACGATTGCAGTGGAATGAATCCTGCTCATGCGCCCTCGCTTCTGATTCCGTTGCGTTATCTGGATGCCGCGCCGGCGTGTGCCGCCTGACCGGCATTCCATTGCTGGCCGCCCCCCAGGACGGATATCCGTGACATGGACGTCCGCCGGCGGCCCAGCGTCACCGGCCAAACATTACTGGCCATCCGTATCCGTGTGGCGGACCGCGCACATCAGGTCGGCTTCCGCCGCAACCGCACCATCCACCTCAGCGCGCGCCTTGAACTTCCAGATGCCGCGCATATGCCGTTCGAACGTTGCGTTCAGAATGAGTTGATCGCCCGGCTCGACAACGCGCTTGAAGCGGGCATTGTCGATGCCGACGAACAGGTACAGCGTGTTGGCTGGATCATGCGGTTCTTCCGAAAACGTCAGAAGCGCCGCGGTTTGCGCGAGCGCTTCGAGGATCAGAACGCCCGGCATCACCGGACGGCTTGGGAAGTGACCCATGAAGTACGGCTCGTTGATCGACACGTTCTTCAGCGCTTTGATGCTCTTGTGCGGCTCGAGTTCGAGCACCCGATCAACGAGCAGAATCGGATAGCGATGCGGCAGCAGCGTGAGAATCTTATGAATGTCGAGATTGATTTTTTCGGTGCTCATGGTGTTTCTGCTCACGCATTGACTGCGCGATGATGACTGCGGATACGGGTTCGGTGGGTTGGTAACGCTTGTTGCCGTCGCTTCCCGTGACCCGGCAGCCCATGCTGCCCGGTCACTGCAACCGACGCTTCCTGCTTGATCTGTTTAACCCGCTTCTTGATACCTGGCGGTTGCCTAACCAGCGCTCACGCCTTGTTGCCCGGCACGCCGGCTGCGGCCGCTTCCAGCGCCCTGATACGGTCGCGCAGCTTGTCGATGTTGCGCAGCAATGCAGCGCTCTTGTTCCAGTCGGCGTGATTCACGGCCGGGAACGCACTCGTGTACATGCCTGGCTTTAACAACGACTTCGAGACACCCGACTTCGCCGTGACGATCACATAATCGGCCAGTGTAACGTGTCCCGCAATGCCGACCGCGCCTCCAATCATGCAATGGCGGCCAATATTCGTGCTGCCGGCGATGCCTGCGCAACCGGCGATGACCGTATAGGCGCCGATCCGGCAGTTATGACCGATCTGCACCAGATTGTCGATCTTCACGCATTCTTCGACCACGGTATCAGCCATCGCGCCACGGTCGATCGTCGTATTGGCGCCGATTTCAACATCCGGGCCAATCGACACGCCGCCGACCTGGGGAATCTTCACCCAGCTACCGGTACGGGCCTCGCCGTCACCGACGAAATCCGGCGCAAAACCGAAACCGTCTGAACCGATCACGGCGCCCGCATGAATGATTACCCGCTCGCCGATCTTGCAGCCGTAGTACACGCTGACATTCGGATAGAGGTGCGAGCCGGTGCCGATCTGCGTGCCGCGGCCAATCACCACGTTCGCGTCCAGCTGTACGTGCTCGCCGATCACCGCGCCGGCTTCGACCGTGACATGCGGCCCGATCACCGCGCTCGGCGCGATCTGCGCCGACGGATCGATCGTGGCACTGGCGTGGACGCCGGGCATAGCCTTCGGGGCGGCCAGGTCGATGAAGGCCTGTGCGACACGCGCGAAGTACGCGTAGGGATTAGGCGTGACGATGAAATTCTGAGCGCCCTGCCCGGTCAGCTTGCCGAGATCGTCGGCGCTGATCAACACGGCGCCTGCACGGGTGGTCTCGACCTGAGACAGATACTTCG
>JBEKNG010000963.1:0-2531 GCA_049523075.1 Paraburkholderia sp. | reverse complement strand
GCCATACGTGCGCGCTGCCGTCGATCCCGATCCCGTGCGGCTGGCGACGACGATCGGCAGCCGCGGCGCCAGCCTCTCGAGACACTGTGCTTCGTCATCGGAAACATGTCCTGCACCGTATGCCGCGATCACGATCCCTTGATATCCGGCTTGGGCGACCGCATCGAGCATCGCACCCGTTTCGCCCAGACATGTTTCGACGAGTGCCACCCGGACCGCCAGGTCGGGCTTTCCAAAGCGCTGGGAATAGCGCCTGGACGGTGGACGGAAATACTGGGGCACGCCCTCGAGCACCATGCCAGCTGGCCCCATGACCGGCGACTCGAAGGTTTCGACCGACATCGAATTTGCTTTACGCACCCAGCGTGCCTCATGGATCGTATCGTTCATGACCACGGCTACACCGCGCCCGCGACTGGCGCCATACGCCGCGCAGGCCACCGCGGCAAGAATGTTGGCGGGGCCGTCCGCACCCGCGGTCAGTGGGGTGCGCATTGCGCCTGTGACCACCAGCGGTTGCGGATGGGTCCACAGAAGGTCAAGCAGGAAGGAGGTTTCTTCGAGCGTGTCGGTCCCTTGAGTCAGGACGATGCCGTCGGCGCCGTCAGCTACCATGCGCTCTGCCCACGCCAGACTATCCAGCACGTGCGCAAAGTTCAGCGAAGGGCTGGGTAATTGCAGCAGCGTCTCGGCATGAATCTGCGCGATCTTAGCCAGGCCGGGGACCGCGGTCACCAATTGCTGCGCGGAGAGGCGGGGCAACGCGCCCGCGTCCGCGTCCGCGTCGTCGGCGGTCATGCATATCGTGCCGCCCAAGGCCCCTACAGCGATGCTGGGATAGTCCATCGAAGCGTTCCTTTCGAGTGTGTGGGAAGTATCAATTCAGATAATGCGCTGCATATACGCGGGCAACTCGGGCTCGGGTAATACAGCCAGTACTTTCAGGTGCTGTAGCGTGCGCTTTTGCGTAGCGCGCAGGTGATCGGCCAGCGCCTCGCTCGCCGCAATCGCATTGCCCGCCAACAGGTGATCGAGCACGACCCGATGCTCTTCGAGCGTCGGGGTTTGGGGAGGTAGATTGAATGCGTTGTGGAATGCCAGATCGACGGTCAGCGGCAGATGGCAATGTGCGATGGTCTGGAGCATTTTCCTGTTCCCTGCGTGCCGCAGACAGCGGACATGCAAGGTGTCTTCGAGTTCCTGCAGGCGGTCGGCATTGACCCCGCCTGGATCGGCGAGTGCGCGCTCGATATCGGCATAGGCCTGCTCCAGTTCGTGACGATCCAGCGACGCCGCACTGGCCAACAACGCTGCTGGCTCTAGCAGTGCGCGCATCTCGTAGTCCTGCTTGACCGCACGCGCGGTCAGCGGACCGGCGAGCCAATGCGAATACGCTGACTTTTCCACGAGACCGAGATCGCGTAGCCGGTTGAGTGCCTCTCGCACCGTCCCGCGGCTGACGCCGAACGTTTCGGCCGCGACGCTCTCATCGATGCGGAAATGGCCGAATGCAATACCGATCGATACTGCGCCTTCAAGCGCGTGATAAATCCGCTGGCTTGTCGAGCGGATATCGAGTGGCGCAGGCTGCTGGTCGAAGCCCAGCGTCGCTTCGGACAACGGTGCGCGCACGGGCTCGGGCACCTCGCCGGCAGAATCCGCGACGAGATACCCACGTCCTTCGAAGGTGTGCAGCAGGCCGCCTTCGTAAAGCATCTCGAAGGCCTTGCGGACCGGCACGCGGCTTGTGCCGAAGATCCTCGCAACGGGCCCTTCGAGCAGCACGAGCCCCGGCGCGATCCGGCCTAGCGCGATCGCGCTCTCCAGGTGGTCGTGGATGACCTGGTAGCGCAGCCGGCTATCCGCTTCGGCCGTGTTCCCGGTCCCGGTCGCCGTCGATGGCGGCATTGCGACTGGGTTTTTCGCGTGAGTCTTCTTCATTGAATAACCGTATCGGGCACTGTCACGCTTTCATGAAATCGTTCCAGCGACGCACCAGATAGTTGTGCTCATCCATCACCGAATCCCAGACGGCAATGCGGCTCATCCGCGCGACGTAGCTGCCGCCGGCGCGCTGTTCGCCGGCGGTCACCAGGTGCTTGCGCGTTGGCCCGGGCAGTTCAGCGCTCGCGGGTTCACCGTCGTACCAGTATGCCCACTCGGCATCGCTCATGTTCGGCTGGGAGCGGCTTGGGTTCGAGATATAGAAGCCCTGGCGAGCCATCGTTGCACCGGCCCAGCCGTCGAGCCACCAGTTCAGGTAGTCGTAGGCCGCGTCGAGGACACGTCCCTGTGCGAGGCGCGACAGCGAGAGGCCACCGAACCACGCGCGATAGCCTTCGCGCGGACTCGCGAACCGGAACGACAGGCCGGCGCGCTCGAGTTCGACCGTGGCGGGTGACCAGATGCTCTGAATGGCAACCTTGTTCGCGATCATCAGTTCGGCCGCCTCGGCGATGCTCGACCAGAACCCGGCGAAATGACCGCGCTGTTTAAACGCGATCAGCGTCGCGATCAAGGTGTCGATCTCT
>JBEKNG010000962.1:0-2535 GCA_049523075.1 Paraburkholderia sp. | reverse complement strand
ACCGGTGAGGGCTTGCATCAACGGCTCGGCCGCAGCCGTGCCGGTCCGCCCGAACGAAATCCGGACCACTCCGATCCCGCCACGACCGGGCGCGGTGGCAATGGCGACGATGGGATCGGAATCGGTGGCGAGCATGGGATTGGACGCGAGAACGGAGAACGGAGAGAACCGAAGGCCCCAGTAGGGGGCGAGGCATTGTAACGCGAGCGCTCAGAGTGACTCCGAGCCTGCCTGCCAAATCGGACTTCGTGCTGCTTTATCAGACAAATAAAGATTTATCTTAATTACGATAAGATAACTCTGAGGGTGAGTACGGCTGCTGGTGCGGATCCGAGGTGCGAGACGCCCCGCTCCAAAAGGAAAAAAGCGCAGATTTCTGAAATTGCCCAACGCTTTATCTGGCGCTCATCTTGGGCTAAAAATATCTTAACTACGCCAAATTATCGCCTAAACGGTTGTCCACTGTTTGGGCGTCGGATCGCACAATTCGGCCCATGCCGACATCCAAAGAAAAACTAGCGTTCGCCAAAAGGCTGCAGGACCAGATTGCCCGGAAGAACGTCAAGGGCGGGACTCAACTCGCCAAGGAATTCAATCTGCTGCATCGGGGCGAAGCGCCCGTGTCGCCGCAGACCGCGCACAAATGGCTGACAGGCCGAACCATACCCACGCCGGACAAATTGCAGACGCTCGCCGATTGGCTGGGCGTGGGCATGCACTGGCTTCATTATGGACCGCCGCCGCCGGTGAGCATCAAAGCCAAGCCGTTGGCGCCGGGCGAGAAATATCCATTGACGCCGGAAGCGATCGAACTCGCTTCGAAGATCGAAGCGCTGGACCCAAAGGATCGTCATTTCCTCGAGGAGTTTGTCGACCGTTTGTACGACACCGGTAAGGAGTGAATTCCGCGTATCGACGACGACTTCCACTGTGCATTAAAAAAGCCGCCCGGCGCAAACCGGGCGGCTTTTTTTACAGCTTGCTGCAGTGAGGAGGCGTTGGCGAATGAGTGACTCCAAACCCCGCCCACCTGACTGATCAGGCCGCCTTGGTTTTCGGCTTGCCCATCATCCGCGTGATGTAGTACTGCTGGGCGATCGACAGCACGTTATTGACCACGTAGTACAGCACCAGACCGGCCGGGAAGAAGAAGAACATGACCGAGAACGCGATCGGCATGAACATCATCATCTTGGCTTGAACCGGGTCCGGCGGCGTCGGGTTCAGACGCGTCTGCAGGAACATCGAGACGGCCATCAGCACCGGCAGGATGAAGAACGGGTCTTGCTGCGACAGATCGTGAATCCACAGAATCCACGGCGCGCCGCGCATTTCCACCGACGACAGCAGCACCCAGTACAGCGAGATGAACACCGGGATCTGAATCACGACCGGCAGACAGCCGCCGAACGGATTGACCTTCTCGGTCTTGTACAGCTCCATCAGCGCCGAGTTCATCTTCTGCGGATCGCCCTTGAAGCGTTCTCGCAGGGCTTGCATGCGCGGCGTGATCGCCTTCATGCGTGCCATTGACTTGTAGCTGGCCGCCGACAGCGGGAAGAACACGGCCTTGATCAGCAGCGTGAGCAGCACGATCGACCAGCCCCAGTTGCCGACATAGCTGTGGATCTTATCGAGCAGCCAGAACAGCGGCTTGGCGATGATCGTCACCCAGCCATAATCCTTCACCAGTTCCAGACCCGGGGCGATGCCTTCCAGCATGCGCTCTTCTTCCGGACCGGCGAACAGGCGCGCCGACACGTCAGCCGATTGACCCGGTGCAATGGTCGGCACCGCTTCCTTCACGCCGACGCGGTACAGCGCCGGATCGATCTTCTCGACGTAGATATCGCGCTTGACGCCTTGCTGCGGAATCCACGCCGTCGCGAAGTAATGCTGCACCATGGCGATCCAGCCGTTGTCGGCCGAGGTCACGTAGTCCTGCTTGTTCTTGTCGACGTCGCTAAACGTCATCTTCTGGAAGTGGTGCTGATCCGTGTAGACAGCCGGTCCGATGAACGTGTGCGAGAAGCGCGGCGTTTCTACCGGCTGGCTATCGCGCACCAATTCCATATAGACGGTCGGCGTAACCGGGGTCGAACCTACGTTGACGATCTTCGTATCGACGCCGATCACGTAGCTGCCGCGCGTGAACGTATACGTCTTCACGACCTTCACGCCACCCTTGGCCGGCGACTCGAAGCTGAGCGAGAACGACTTGGCGTCGCCCGTCAGATCGTGCGGCTGGTTGGGAACCGGCGTGTAGATGTCAGTGTGGTTCGGGAAATCGCCGCCGAGCAGACCCGTGCGCGCCAGATACGTGTGATCGGCGGTGTGGTCGAACAGGGTGATGACGAGATCCGGCTGCTTGCCGTTGCCCTTGTTGATCAGCGACAGCTTCGACAGCGTACCGCCGCGCGTGTCGATCTCGCCGCTGTAGACGTCAGTCGTGAACGGGATCAGTTGGGCCTGCGCGGCCGGCGCCGCATTGCCGGTAGGAGTCGTGTTCGTCGCCGGCAGGTCAGCGGGCTCGGT
>JBEKNG010000961.1:0-2539 GCA_049523075.1 Paraburkholderia sp. | reverse complement strand
CGAAGCGCTGGAGTTCCATGCATGGGCGCCCGACACACCGATGAAAATCGGTCATCACCGGATTCCCGAGCCGGCCGCGGAAGTGGTCGTGGTGCCCGACCTGCTGTTCGTGCCGTGCGTCGGCTTCGATGCCGAGGGCTACCGGTTAGGTTATGGCGGCGGCTACTACGATCGCACGCTCGCGACGTGGCCCGGCAAGACAAAACCCATCACCGTCGGCGTGGCCTACGAAGCTTGCCGCACTGACGCGCTGCAGCGCGAACCGCACGACATCCCGCTCGACGTGATCGTCACCGAAGCGGCCTGCTATCCCGAGCAAGGACAGCAAGGTTAGCAAACCGGCTGAGCCTCACGGCGCATCAGGTTAAAGCGAGGCCGCCGCCCGCGCAGCCGTGTCGTAAAGCCCGGAGGCGTTACGCATCAACTGCGCGGCCTCGCCGATCTGCTCATTCGTCAGTCCGCTCTCCTTGAGCGTGGCGATCAGGCAACTTTCGCGCACCTCACGATACTTGAGACACAGATCGCGCCCAGATTGCGTCGCCGAGAAGAACACTTCCTTGCCGGTCTTTTCGCTTTTTACATACCCTCTAGCTACCAGCTTCTTCAACGCATAGGTGGCGACGTGGGTGTCTTCGATGTTCAGCACAAAGCAGATGTCAGCGAGTTTCTTGCGGCGCTCGCGATGGCTGACGTGATGCAGCAGCGACACCTCGATGGCGGTCATGTCCTTTTCGCCCGCCGCCGACATGCACCGCACCATCCAGCGGTTGAACGCGTTGCTCGCCATGATGAGTCCGTACTCCAGCTCGGACAGCTCCGCGCTTGTTTCAGAAACAAGATGTTCCGAGGAGACGATTTTGGTCGGTTGACGCGACATGACGGGTGTTCTCGATGCACAAATAACGGTGCACGAAGTGTACGACGAGCGTCCCTTTTTGGGTGCCTGGCAAAAACGCTTATTGATAAATTGTCGATATTTTATTGATAATGTAGGCTAACCATCATGGGTGACGCTCCTGGTGCCGATAACTCGTTATGAGCGGTGCCCTTGCCACCTTCGTAAGGTTTCCGATCTAACCCGAATGAATCAGCGATGACGCAACCACGAATCTTTCAGTTCGGCGATGCCGCGCTAGTGTGCGAGGCGCCCGCGCCAGCCACGCTCGACTGCCAGCGGCGTGTCTGGGCGGCCGCCGCGGCGGCGCGCGCCTGGCCGCACGTGCTCGAGGTCGTGCCCGGCATGAACAACCTGACCATCGTGTTCGATCCGCTGGGAGCGGATAGCGCAGCGCTCGCCGGCCAGTTGCAGGCGGCCTGGGATGCCGGCGGCGGCGCAGCAGCGGTCGGCGGCCGCGAGGTCGAGATTCCAGTGCAGTACGGCGGCGAGTTCGGCCCGGATCTGCAGGCCGTGGCCAGTCACACCGGGTTGTCGCCGAAAGAGGTGGTCAACCGCCACGCGGCAGGCGAATACGTCGTCTTCTTTCTCGGCTTCCAGCCCGGCTTTGCCTACATGGGCGGCCTCGACAAGGCGCTGCACACGCCGCGCCGCTCGTCGCCGCGAGTCACAGTGCCGGCGGGCTCGGTCGGCATCGGCGGAGCGCAGACCGGCATCTACCCGGCTACGTCGCCGGGCGGCTGGCAACTGATCGGCCGGACCTCCCTGCCTTTGTTCGATCCGGCGCGCTCGCCGCCCACCCTGCTGCAGCCGGGCGACCGGGTGCGCTTCACCGCGGCGGGGATAGCGGCATGATCGACGTGATTCGCGCGGGTCTTTTGACCACGGTTCAGGATCTTGGTCGACACGGCTACCGGCACCTCGGCGTGGCGATGGGCGGCGCGCTAGACCGGCTCTCGCTCGAGGTGGGCAACCGCCTCGTCGGCAACCGGCCGGACGCGGCCTGCCTCGAAATCACCTTCGGGCCGACCGTGCTACGCTTTCCGCGCGCCACCCGGATCGCGATCACCGGTACCGAATTCGGCGCCACGCTCGACGGCAAGCCGGTCTATTCGTGGTGGAGCCTGCCGGTGCAAGCCGGCCAGGAACTGACGCTGCAAGCGGCCCGGCGCGGCATGCGCGGCTATGTCTGCATCGCCGGCGGAATCGACGTGCTGCCGATGCTCGGCTCGCGCAGCACCGACCTCGCCGGTCAATTCGGCGGCCTCGGCGGCCGGGCGCTGCGCGACGGCGACCGTTTGCCGGTTGGCGCGCCGGCGCCAGGCGCGGGTGTAGGCTTTAGTCCGCAAGCGCCCGAATTCGGCGTGAAGGCGCCTGCCTGGTGCAAGTTCGTGCTCGTGCACGAGCCGCTGCGCCGCGGCCGGCATCCGTCCGGTGTGCCCTGGGCCGCGCCCATCCGCGTGCTGCCTGGGTCCGAATACGAACACTTCCCGGCCAGCGCTCAAGAGGCTTTCTGGTCGGACGAATGGCTCGTCACGCCGAACAGCAACCGCATGGGCTACCGGCTCGCCGGCACGGCGCTCGAGCGCACGCACAAGACCGATCTGCTGTCGCACGCGGTGATGCCGGGCACGATCCAGGTCC
>JBEKNG010000960.1:0-2541 GCA_049523075.1 Paraburkholderia sp. | reverse complement strand
CGGATCCTGGTATAAATTTCAGCCAGCTATATTTGCAACGTAAATTCTGACGACCGTGGCCGCTGTCGGCCCGTCGAGGCAAAGGGGCTGAGCAATGGCCGAAAAGGTGATCGAAGCGATACGTGGACTCGAGCGTGACCGCTTTCGCGCGATGGTCGACGGTAACGGGCCGTTGCTCGACGAGCTGCTCTCCGACAACGTGAGCTATATCCATACAAATGGCAAACGCGAAACGAAGCAGCAGTTCATCGACGGGATCACGGCGGGACGGCGCCGTTACCGGCAGATCGAGATCCAGTCGCAGGATGTGCTGCCGGCGGGGCGCGAGACCTTCATCGTGACCGGTCGCGCACTGATCGAGATGGAGGCGAACAACGGCGCGTTGCTGTTCCCGATCGCCTATACATCGATCCACGCCCAAGTGGATGGCCAATGGCGGCTGGTGGCATGGCAGGCGACGCGTTGCGCGATAGAGTGAGGCTGTCCGGCCAGTCGCCGTCCGGCCGCGACGCGGCGATCAGGCAGACAGGTTGAGCCACCCTTGCCCGATTGGCTGTTGATCCGGATCACGGCGCCATAGCTGCGCCCTACATCGGCCGGGTCGACCGGCAGGTACGGCACCTCCCAGACAGCGTCCGGCGCCTGCTGCGCGAAACCCTTGTGAATGGCATCCAGGTGCGAACCGGAGAACACCGTATACACGAGGTCGCCGGCATACGGATGACGCGGATGTACCGGAAGCTGGTTGCAACGCTCGACCACGCGGCGCACTGCGTCGATGTCCGAGAAATCGAGGCCCGGGTCGATGCTTTGCGTATAGAGGTTCATCGCGAGTGTGACGAGGTCGACGTTGCCGGTGCGCTCGCCATTGCCGAACAGGCATCCTTCGATGCGGTCCGCGCCCGCCATCAACGCGAGTTCCGCAGCCGCGACCGCGGTGCCGCGATCGTTATGCGGATGCACCGAGAGCACGATGCTGTCCCGATAGGCGAGGTTGCGATCCATCCATTCGATCTGATCGGCGTACACGTTCGGCGTCGCCGCCTCGACCGTGGCAGGCAGGTTCACGATCATCTTGTGATCGCGCGTGGGCCGCCACGTTTGCGCGACGGCGTCGCAGACTTCCCGCGCGAAGGACAACTCGGTCGTGCTGAACGTTTCCGGCGAGTACTGGTAGATCCAGTGGGTCTGCGGTCGTGCCTGCGCGTATTGCTTGATGAGCCGCGTGCCTTCGACCGCGAGCGCTTTTACCTCATCCTTCGACTGGTTGAAAACGATCTTGCGGAACGACGGCGTGATTGCGTTGTAGAGGTGCACGATCGCGCGCGGTACGCCGTCAAGCGCTTCGAAGGTGCGCGCAATCAGTTCTTCGCGCGACTGGACGAGCACTTCGATCGTCACATCGTCGGGAATGCGTTTTTCGTCGATCAGCTTGCGCACGAAATCGAAGTCGGTCTGCGAGGCCGACGGAAAGCCGACTTCGATTTCCTTGAAGCCGATCGCAACCAGCATCTCGAAGAATTCGAGCTTTTGCGCGATGCCCTTGAGTGATGCCCATGAAGCGTGCATTTGACCCTCGCGACCCGCCCGAACGGTAAACGGACGAATGCATACGACTGACAGGTTGTAAAAAGAACTACGGTTTGGAGTGACGCGGAACAGCGGGAACTGCTTTGAGGACCGTGCGAGAACCGCGGAGGCGGCCAGCGCGCGGCGCTACGCCTGGCTTACGCTAGACGTAGCGATAGGGGCCGCGCTAGGCGGCCGGAGGTAATTCGGAGGATGTTCGAAAGGGAACGCATGGGTCCAATGTATGCGAGCGGGCCGCAGTGTGTCAACCGCCGCCCCACGCAATGGGCCGTTTCGCGGCGTTGCGTTGACCGCGTCAATGCCGGGTGAAATCCGTCACGCCGGGGTTCTGGCGATCTCCACGATGACTTCGATCTGCCGTTCGATGGCGCCGGGCACCGGCGCCTCGCCGCGCAGCACGGCATCGATCCACGCGGCGGTGGTGGCGGCGTCGCGCGCTTCGGGTAGTTCGACTTCGGGCGCATCGGCCGACGAACGCTCGGCGGCTACGCGCGTTTCGCAGATGCCGTCGTGCAGCCAGTCGATCTGCACCTGGCGGCGCGTATCGGCCACGGCTTCGCCCTCCGTGCCGCGCGCGAGCAGCGCACCGCCCGCTGCGGCATCCGGATGTGTGCTGAACAACTGGGTGAGGCTCTCGCGATAGGGCGGATGTGTGTAGTTCACGAGCCTCAGCCCCGCCGGCGAGAACGGCTGCAGGATCTTGACGAGCGTATGGGTGGAATTGCGCACGCCCATCCGGCGGCGCAGGGCGAGCAGGCGCGCGAGCTTTGGCGCCAGGGCGGTGATTGGCGCGAAGGCAAGGCGCCGCCCGGCGAGGCTGTCTTCAATCTCCGCACGGCTTTGCGCGTGTGCGATCTGCAGATGGGTGAAGATTTCAGCGCTCGTCACGCGGCCGGGATCCTCGGTGACGCCATGGACGAGTACCGGCACGCCTTCGCGGGCCAGCAGCAG
>JBEKNG010000959.1:0-2542 GCA_049523075.1 Paraburkholderia sp. | reverse complement strand
GACCACGGTGTACCTGATGCCGCCGTACATTCTCGATGAAGCGGAGTTCGCTTTGCTCGCGGCCCGCACCCGTGAGACCTTCGAAGCCACGCTCGCGGAGGCCGCATGATGCCGTTGCTCGACACCCTCGAACAAGGCCTCGCGGATCTCGACGCGCAGGGGCTGCGCCGCCGTCGTCGCACCGCCGATACGCCGTGCGCCGCTCACATGACGGTCGATGGCCGCAAGATGATCGGCTTCGCCAGCAACGACTACCTCGGTCTCGCTGCGCATCCGTTGCTGGTCGCCGCGCTCGCCGAAGGCGCACAGCGCTATGGCGCGGGCAGCGGCGGCTCGCATCTGCTGGGTGGCCACTCGCGCGCGCATGCGCAGCTCGAAGACGATCTCGCGAGCTTTGTCGGCGGCTTCGTCGATGCCCCGCGCGCCCTGTACTTCAGCACCGGTTACATGGCGAACCTCGCGACGCTCACCGCGCTCGCCGGCCGCGGCACCACGCTGTTCTCGGATGCGCTGAATCATGCGTCGCTGATCGACGGTGCGCGGCTCTCGCGGGCCGACGTGCAGGTCTATCCGCACGCCGACACCGAAGCCCTGAGCGCCATGCTCGAAGCATCGAATGCGGCCGTGAAGCTGATCGTCTCGGATACGGTGTTCAGCATGGATGGCGATATCGCGCCCCTGACGCGTCTGCTCGAACTTGCAGAGCGGCACGGCGCCTGGCTCATCCTCGACGATGCCCACGGCTTTGGTGTGCTCGGCCCGCAGGGCCGTGGCGCTGTCGCCCATGAAGCGCTGCGCTCACCGCATCTGATCTCGATCGGCACGCTCGGCAAGGCAGCCGGTGTATCCGGCGCATTCGTCGTCGCCCATGAAACCGTGATCGAATGGCTCGTGCAGCGCGCCCGTCCGTATATCTTCACCACGGCGTCGGTTCCGGCTGCGGCGCATGCCGTATCGGCGAGCCTGCGCATTATTGGCGGCGATGAAGGCGATACGCGGCGTGCTCATCTGCAGCGACTTATGGAACGCACCCGGACGATGCTCAAGGCCACGCCGTGGTTGCCGGTCGATTCGCGCACTGCCGTCCAGCCCCTCATCATCGGCGGGAACGATGCAACGCTCGCGATCGCGGCCACGCTCGATCGCGCCGGGCTATGGGTTCCCGCGATCCGTCCGCCGACCGTGCCAGCCGGCACGTCGCGACTGCGCATCTCGCTGTCGGCAGCGCATTCGCAAGCGGATCTCGACTACCTCGAAGCGGGCTTGCAGCAAGTCAGTGAGAGCCGGGCATGAGTGCGCCGCTCTCGCTCTTCGTCACCGGCACCGATACGGAAATCGGCAAGACGCTGGTATCGGCGACACTGCTGCGCGGCTTCGCGCGCGCAGGACTGCGCGCCGCAGCGATGAAGCCGATCGCCGCCGGCGCGTTCGAAGTGGACGGCGTGTGGCACAACGAAGACGCAGACCAGCTCGACGCTGCGTCCAGCGTGCTGCTGCCGCCTACGCTTCGCACACCGTATCTGCTGAAAGCGCCCGCCGCGCCGCATATCGTTGCAGCTCTGGAAAACGTCACGCTCGATATCGACCGCATCGTCGATTGTCATGCGCAGGCGCTCGAGCTTGCCGACATCGTGGTCGTCGAAGGCGTCGGCGGTTTTCGGGTACCGCTGACCGATACGCATGACACCGCGGATCTCGCACTCGCCCTGAACCTGCCGGTCGTGCTCGTGGTCGGCATGCGGCTCGGTTGCATCAGCCATGCGTTGCTGACCGCTGAAGCCATCGCTGCCCGCGGCCTGCATCTGGCGGGCTGGGTCGCAAACCGCGTCGATCCGGACATGAGCTTCGCGGATGAAAACATCGCCGCCATCCGCGACCGGCTCAAACGTCAACACGACACACCGCTACTCGGCATCGTGCCGCACCTGAATCCCGTGTCTGCGGATGCAGCGGCAGATTGCCTCGACACCAACCAGCTATTGCAGACGCTGCGCGCTGCGCGGCTCTGACTCACTTCATCTCCATCCATGAGGATTGACGATATGACCCAGCTTCACCTTGATCGTCCGCAAACGGACTCGACCATCGCTACGGCCAACGCAGCCAACGCAGGCGCTGCTGGCGCGGCACGCTGGCGCGTCGTCGACGTAGTCGCACTGTACGACCTGCCGTTCAACGACCTGATGTTCCGCGCGCAGCAGGTCCACCGCGAACACTTCGACGCCAACACCGTGCAACTCTCGACGCTGCTGTCCATCAAGACCGGCGGCTGCGAGGAAGACTGCGCGTACTGTCCGCAGTCGGTGCATCACGACACCGGTCTGAAGGCCGACAAGCTGATGCCGGTCGACGAAGTGCTCGCCGCCGCCAAGGTCGCCAAAGACAACGGTGCGACGCGCTTCTGCATGGGCGCGGCGTGGCGCAATCCGAAGGATCGCCACCTCGAACCGATCAAGGACATGATCCGCGGCGTGAAGGCGATGGGCCTCGAAACCTGCGTGACGCTCGGCATGCTGGAGACGCACCAGGCGCAAGGGTTGCG
>JBEKNG010000958.1:0-2545 GCA_049523075.1 Paraburkholderia sp. | reverse complement strand
CTTGGGGCGTTGGGGTTCGTCGAGCCGCCCGGCGGTTCGATCGAGATGGCAAGCGCCGCGTAGCTTTCCGGTCGTTGTTGTGCGGCGCTGACCTGGCCGTTGCCGCTGTTGGGCAGCACGCCGAGCGAGACCGGATGGCCGCTGGCGGGGATGCCCCACAACTGCATTGCCCGGTCGGGCGGCAGCTGGACGTCGCCGAGCCGGTGCAGCGTCATCGTCGAATGGGCTTCGTCCCACGTCACCAGCATGATCGGCTGAGCGTTCTTGTCGTTGAGCACCGCGACGTGCGACACCTCGGCCTCGGCTCGCTGCGCAACCGTCTGCGAGGGTCCCGTCGTAGGCGCTTCGATCAGCAGGAGGGAACGCACGGCGACGACCGCCGCAATCGCCGCGATAGCGGTCGCGCCGATGGCCCAGCCGCGCCAGAACGCGAGGTTGTCGAGCCAGTTGCGCGCCGGGCGGGCAGGACGCGTGGGGCGAGCAGGGCGAGTGGGACGAGTAGGGCGGTCCGCCTGGGTCGGCGGGCGGGTAGGCGCCCCGCCGCGGTCGGTGACAATGCCCAGCTGCTGTTCGATGGCCTCCCAGACTGTCGCAGAGGGCATGCGCGGGGGCACGAGTTCGGCCAGCGGTGCGAGCCGTTGTTGCCATTCTTCCAGAGACTTGCGGATCACGACGTCATGTTCCGCGTACTGTTGCAGCCGTCGCCGTGCTCCGCCGCGTAAGGTACCGAGCGCATATTCGGCCGCCAGCAGGTCCACCAGTTGAGGATACCGATGCAAATTCATCAGACACCCCCGCCCAGGCAGCTTTTCAGTTTGCTGAGGCCGCGCCGGATCCACGACTTGACGGTGCCGAGCGGCACGATGAGCGTCTCGGCAATCTCGCTATGGCTTTGGTCGCGCAGATACGCCAGCGCGACTGCTTGTCGCTGCGCCGGTTCGAGCTGCTGCATGCACCCGTCCAGGAGCCGTGCCTGCAGGCTGACGGCTGAGAGTGTTTCCGGATCGGGATCTCCCGTAGCCACAAGGTCGTCCAACGCCTCACTCCATTCTGTTTCCTGCGTGTTGACCCGCCGCAGGTGGTCGAGCGCGCGGTTGCGTACGATCGCTGACATCCACGTCATGGGGGCCGACAAATCGCGTTTGTAGTCGCCCGCAAAACGCCAGATGTTGACGAAGCTGTCCTGCAAGACCTCTTCGGCCCACTCGTGCCTGGTCAATATACGGAGCGCGAGGCCAAACAGTTTCGGGGCAGCGAAGTCATATAGCTCTCGCAATGCCGCAGCGTCCTCTTTGGCAACGCGTTCGAGGAGCGCGGCGAGCGTTTCCGGCGTGAGTTCTCGAGTGTTTGCGGTCATGGACAAGTGAGTGATGGCATGCGGGGCTATGTTACTCAATTTCCGTCTGCGGTTATATCTGGTTTTTCTACGTCCGCGTGCATCCGGTTTGCCAGAGGCTGCGTATACGGCGGTGTAAGCAGGTCTGCGTCAAGAGCCGGAGCGCTTTCCGACGGCCGGGCGCAGCGTAGGGAGGACGGGGGTAGTCGTGGTGACCAGCGCTGTTGTCCGGCTTGAGCAGGTGCCGGGCGCGGCTTCATGTCAGGCGGGACCGCAAGCGCCCGGCAGAAAAGCAGTCATGATGGGTAGGGAAGGCTCATTCGGCATCGAGGTCAGGCCAGTCATTCAAACATCACGACTGGCCTGACCGGAATGGGCGATTGTCGCATCAATTCGATGCGCTCGTTATTTGCTTGCGTGGCCGCCGGCGTGGCGGCCCAGATGAACGCGAGGCGCAGGACTTACTTGCCCCAGCTTAAGACCACTGGGTCGAGGCGCCGTGCAATCGTCAGGAGACCTGCGCGGGTTGCGGGATGCATCGGCAGCAGCGGATGACGGAGCGCATCGGATTTGATGACACCGCCTTCTTTCATCAATGCCTTCGGCGTCGCGAGACCGCCCTGGCGATTTTCGTAGTTGATGAGCGGTAGCCAGCGCTGATAGTGAGCGGCAGCGAGTTCGGTGTCGCCTGCCGCGTATGCGTCGATGATCAGGCGGATGCCGTCGGGATAGCCGCCGCCCGTCATCGCACCGGTTGCGCCTACATCCAGATCGGCCATCAGCGTGATCGCCTCTTCGCCGTCCCACGGGCCGACAACGGCGTCGCCGCCCAGTTCGATCAGCTCACGCAGCTTCGCGGCGGCCTGCGGCACTTCGATCTTGAAGTACGAGACATTGCTGAGCTCGCGCGCCATCCTCGCGAGAAACGGCGCCGACAGCGCCGTGCCAGCCACCGGCGCATCCTGAATCATGATTGGAATGTCGATCGCTTCCGAGACCTTCTTATAGAACTCGTAGATGCCACGCTCGCCAACGCGGATCGTCGCGCCGTGATACGGCGGCATGATCATCACCATCGCGGCGCCGGCATCTTGTGCGGCGCGGCTGCGCAGCGCACACACGTGCGAGCTGAAATGCGTAGTCGTGACGATCACCGGGACGCGTCCGGCAACGTGTTCGAGCACCACATGCATCAAGGTGCTGCGCTCG
>JBEKNG010000957.1:0-2555 GCA_049523075.1 Paraburkholderia sp. | reverse complement strand
ATACACGGTGGAGCGTTCCTTCGGCATCGCGCGGGGGTTCATGGTCCGCTCGCGTTCGGTGGTGGGCTCGATCGGTGCGTCGCTGCAGACGATTTTTGGCGGAAACATCTCGCTTTACACCTCGCTGTGCGAACGCGCGCGAGAAGACGCCTATGAGCGCATGGTGACGCAGGCAGCCGGGTTCGGCGGCAACGGCATTGTAGGGATGCGCTACGACGCGACCGAAATTGCCCCAGGCGTGACCGAAGTGTTGTGCTATGGGACGGCGGTTTATGCGAGGCCGGCTGCTTAAGGGGCGGACGCGCGCGCTTTCCCATTGAGTTCGGTCTGATCGGCGAGGACACGCCGCACGAGCCGTCGAAGCGCCGACCGGCTACGCGCGCTGCAGTCCGGTAACCTCAATTTTTACCTTGCCCTGATTGGCGGACTGCTTGTGGCGATACTCGCGTTGACGCTCGTAAAGGGGTTACTCGTGATTCGCCACTTAAACCGTTATCCTAAGCGTTATGCAGTCGCTTATATAGTGGTACATCGAATGCGATTTGCGTGACTGTTTAGCGGCGTTGACGCTCGCGGACCACAAGACTTCCCGATACACTTGATCACTGACCTTAAACAGAGCGCCCCCAGTTCACGTTGGGAGCGGTCAATATCAGGAGATCAAGCATGCGAACCAGTGCCCGGAATCACTTTGAAGGTGAAGTCGTCGAAGTCAAGCACGGCGCCGTCAACGACGAGATTATGCTGCGGACCAAGGATGGCCTCGACATCGTCGCGATCATCACGCATGGCAGTGCGACATCGCTTGGGCTGACTCAAGGCAAGCCGGCTTTCGCGCTAGTGAAGGCGTCGTCGGTGATCGTCATGGTGGACGTCGCCAGCAGTCAGGTGTCGGCGCGCAACTGCATCGCCGGCAAGGTAACGGCCGTGACCAAAGGCGCGGTGAATGCCGAGGTCACGATTGCCGGGGCCGGCGGTGCGCAGATCGCGGCCATCATCACGAATGAAAGCGTAGACCGGCTCGGTCTCGCCAGTGGCAAAGACGCTACCGCCATTTTCAAGGCATCGAGCGTGATCGTGGGCGTCGATCAGTAAGCGGGCTTTGCCGGACCGTTATCGCGACTCACCTTTGCCGTCATTTGATGGCAAAGGTGCGCACGTAACTGGTCCCGCTTGCCGGACTCGCGCGATCCACCGCATACAGCGCATGGTGTAAAGCGTCGATCGCAACGCCGCGGGCATCCTGGAAGTCGTTGGCGAGCACGCTGACCGTGCCGTCCGGTGCGATCTCGCAGAGGCCGGTTTTGTTGCACTTCGTATAGAGTCGGCCCTGTGCATCCACGGCCATCAGATCGGGGTTGTCGATTCGCGCGACCACCGTTGGCGTCACCATTCCGGCCGAACTCAAAAGCTCGCCCAGACTCGCCTTCACAATGTTGTCGTTGGCCTGATCCGATACGAACACACTACCGCCTGATACGGCAACGCCGACCGGCTTGCCGAGCCCTGTTAGCAGGTCGCGTTCCGTAGCGGTGTGGGTTGCCACGTCATATGTCACCAGACTCAGGCCGCCCTGCGGTGGGTTGTTGCCAGTCTTGACGAACCATGTGGACAGCAGTTGGCCGGGGGCGAGTTCAACCAGTCCCAGCCTGCGCCTGGCCGGATTGGGACCGACCAGCGCGGAGGCCGTGCCGCTGCCGGTGATTTCGAATATCGCGCTGGCCGTGCCAAAGCCGAAGCGCTCGACGAGCAATGCGCCCGAGCGCGCAACGGTCAGCTGGCTAAGACTCTTGCCTTGACCCGCTTCGACTGGAATCGAAGCGTAGGGCGTAAATGCACCTCCAGTCGAAGCCAGCACGCTGCTGGTGCGGTCATCGGTGATGAACACGGCACCATCGGCCGGTCGCACTGCAATCCCGTTCGGCAATGCATCGACTGCGGTTTTTTGCGGCTGGACGGTAGCTGCGGGCGTGCTGCAGCCAATCAACGCCGCAGCGAGGCTCCAGGTCAAGAGAGCTGCTGCGGTTTTGCGCAGAACAACATGCGATACGGGCATGTTTCCTCCAGACGGAATTCAAGCTGAATGAACGTGGACTCGAAGGTCATGTTGCGTACGGCCGCAGGACAGGCTGGCCCCGCAATGCCACGGTTGCTTAATATACACATAAGCGACTGGCGGCACCTTCGCCAACCCGGCGGTACGACGCAGCAAAGCGGCGCATTGCCGTGCTAACCGGCGTGCGGAGCGCGCACCGTTATATCCAGTGGTATATTTCGGTTTTGACTATCCATGAAGCTACGCGGGATGTATCCCCGACCCGAAACTGAATTCCACCCATGTTGAACACCAGCCACGCCGAACCATCCAAGGCGAACGCGAAGGTCGTGAAGCTGTATGAAAAGCTGGCTAGCCGGATCGAAGGTCAGGTCCGCAGCGGCGTTTTCCTCCCAGGTGAGCGCATTCCTTCGGTCAGGCAGGCTAGCCAGCAGCATCGGTTGAGCATCATGACTGTGCTTCACGCCTACCTCCTGCTCGAAAGTAGGGGCGTCATCCA
>JBEKNG010000956.1:0-2556 GCA_049523075.1 Paraburkholderia sp. | reverse complement strand
GCCGCGTGGTCGAGCGTGGGTGTGAGCGAATCGATTTCCAGACGCGCGTGCGGTGCCGCCTCGCGGAACTGCGCGATTACAGTGGGCATGAAGAAATCGTTCAGATAGTCGGGCGCTGCGACCCGAAAGGTGCGGCGCGAGCGGCCCGGATCGAAGTCGCCGTGGGGTGTCGCGACAAAATCGACTTCACGCAGCACGCATTGCGCCGACGCCAGAAGCGATGCGCCGTATTCCGTGGGCACCATGCCCGATTTGCCGCGCACGAGGATCGGGTCGTTCAGCGTCTCGCGCAGCTTGCGCAGTGCTGTGCTGATTGCGGGCTGGGTCTGGTTCAGGCGCAGCGCCGTCTGTGTGACACTGCGCTCGACGAGCAGCGTACGCAGCACGCGCACGAGCCAGATATCGAGGGAAGCGGCAGTGTCGTCCATGGATCAGGTGCGCGGATCAGACTCAGGAGGTGCCTCGTTCGGAGCTTCCACCCGGGCGGCTCGTGAAGCGGGGCGCGAAGTCCATAACCTTAGGCCTGTTTGCCGTGCGCCCGCCATAGCGGGCGCGGTATGGCCGGAATCACACGCCGGGCAGGGGCGTGCGGGCTGCGAGCGGTGTGATGCCACCAAGCCACTTCGATGCACCGTGCGCGATCTGACATTCTGCTTTCAGTTCGCCGGGCGGTGCAGCCCTTTAGCCTTCAACCCTTCAGCCCTTCAGCCCCGATGGGAGCGAACTGATCCGCTTCACTTCCTTCGACTCCAGCCAGTTCGGCGTGCGCGCGCAGTACAACACCATCGGCAGCGCGTCTTCGCCCCAGAACAACTGATCGTTGAGCCAGAAGGTCGGCACACCGAACACGCCCAGCGCGATCGCATCGCCAGTGTTACGGCGCAATTGCGCCTTGACCTCTTCGCTCTGGATCAGCTCGGGGCCGTCCGGCAAACCGACCCGTTCGCACAACTCGGCAAAGCCATCATCGCTCGATGGATCGCGCCCTTCCCGCCAGATAAAGCGAAAAATCTCCCGCACGCAGTTGATGTCCGCCTTGGCCGCGACGGCGAGCAGCAATGGTTTGGTCGAATCGAACGGATGGGCCGGTGGCATCTTGAACGGAATGCCAAGCTGGTCCGCGCGAAACAGCGCATGACGGTACATGAACACGCGCTTGGCGGGCACGCCGTAAGAGGCGCGCTGGCCCCAATGCTGATACAGATCGCTCAGCACAACCGGCGTGACGCCGAACGGAAAGCCCGGCCATTTGTCATGTTGCTCGAGCAACAGATACGTAAACGGCGAGACGAAGTCGT
Organism: Paraburkholderia sp.; assembly: GCA_049523075.1. Taxonomy (GTDB): domain Bacteria; phylum Pseudomonadota; class Gammaproteobacteria; order Burkholderiales; family Burkholderiaceae; genus Paraburkholderia. The sequence goes on along the minus strand of JBEKNG010000956.1, from coordinate 1,258 downwards.
AAAACCACAACGGTTGCGTGGCGTCGATGCCATCGGTCATAAATGTCTCCCGGATTGCTCGGAACTGGATGGTACGGCAGCTGATGCGTGGGACTGCCGCGGCCCTCAGGCGCGTCTGCTACACGTGTCTGCTACACCATCCAGTTTGTCGTGATCTTACGCGGAGCCGGAGCCCTGTGCAGTGCCGAATTGTCTTCAATGCTTGTTGAAATGTGCTGCTCACAACCCGCCTGAGCTTGCGGATGCCGTGCAGCTGCCCCGCCCACCCTCGATCGGCGGGGTCAGCCACAACACGCGACTGCAGGCCGCTTGCGATCGTTGCCTGGTTTGTTAAGGGACTATTGCGCGGCGACTTCACCACTACTTCGTGTCTGTCATGCGGTCTGATGCGGCGTGGCGGACGGTTCGTCCGGGGCAGCGGGGGCCTGCGGACTCTCTGCGTGCATCGGCGAAGGTGCCGCCTCCACCGGAGGTTCACCCCCATGCGTCAGCCGATCGCGCACGAAGCCGATATGCTCGCGCAACACATAAAACTGGTCTGCGTAGGCGAGCGGCATTTTCAGTCCGTTGACCGATTCCTCGATCTCATCGAGCTGTTCGATCAGCGACCGGCGTTCTTCGGCCGAGGTCTCGCTGAGCGCGCTGCGCTCGATGGCGATCAGCGCGCCGTACCAGCGGTAGATTCGCGATTTCACCCGCCACGCATACAGCGACGGCACCAGCCGCAGCGCGGGCACCAGCAACACGATCAGCGGCACCACGACCACCAGCATGCGATCGGCGAGGCTCGCGATCCAGAACGGCAGGATCCGGTACAGGAAGCTCTTGCCCGACTTGTAGTAGCGCGCGGCGTCGTCACTGATCGGGAAATCGTGCGCGAGCGGCGCCGGAAACTCCCCGGCATGCTGCATCACGTTGGCCTTGCCGTGCACTTCGCGGGCGGCTTCGATCAGCAGATCGGAGAGCGCCGGGTGCAGCGAGTCGCGCGCCACCAGCTCCTCGGTCGGTGCGACCATCTGGATCGGTGCCGACGGCAGGTTCTTGCCGAGATCGAAGGCGCCCATCGGCAGATGGATCTGCGTCAGGTACGGAAAGCGCCGGGCATACGCTTCGGCCTGGGTGAAATTGTAGAACTGCACATTGGGTGTGCGGTAGAGCTTGCCCATCACGGGCGGCTGTGCGGAATCGCCGGTCAGAAAGGCCGCGTCGACCTGGCCCGAAACCAGCGCCTCGGCCGCATCGTCGCCGGATAGCGGCA
>JBEKNG010000955.1:0-2557 GCA_049523075.1 Paraburkholderia sp. | reverse complement strand
CGAGGAACAGGTTCGAGGTCGGGCAGTGCGAGGCCACCGCGCCGGTCTGGGCCATCCGCTTGCGGTCTTCCGCATCGAGGTAGATGCAATGGCCGTACACGGCGCGGCGGCGCAGCAGGCCGTAGTGATCGTAGATGTCCAGATAGCTGCGGTGACCGGGGAACAGATCCGCCACCCACTTCACTTCGTCGGTGTTCTCTGCGACGTGGCTCTGGATGAAGACGTCCGGATGCTGGCGCGCCAGCACGCCGCAAGCTTCGAGCTGGGCTTCGGTCGAGGTCGGCGCGAAACGCGGCGTCAGTGCATACATCTGGCGTCCGCGGTTGTGCCAGCGACCGATCAGGTCGGCGCTGTCGTCGTAGCCCGATTGCGCGGTGTCGCGCAGGAACTCGGGGCAGTTGCGGTCCATCAGCACCTTGCCCGCCACCATGCGCAGGTTGCGCGCTTCGCTTTCGGTGAAAAGCGCGTCCGCCGATTCTTTATGTACCGTGCAATACACCAGCGCTGTGGTCGTGCCGCAGGCCAGTAACTCTTCGACGAAGAAGCTCGCCGTGTCCTGGGCGTAGGCCGGGTCAGCGAAGCGGCGCTCGGTCGGGAACGTGTAGGTCTCGAGCCACGGCAGCAGACCGGGCGCGGGCGAGGCGATCATGTCCGTTTGCGGATAGTGGATGTGCGTGTCGATGAAGCCAGGCACGATCAGCTTGCCGCGCATGTCCTGCACTTGTGTGCCGGGGGCGAGCTGGGAGGAGAGCGCCGCATACGCGCCCGTCGCGACAACATGGCCGTCTTCGACGATCAGCAGGCCGTCTTCGTGGAAGACCGCTGCGATGGACGAGTGCGCCGGGTCGCCGTTGAACGTCAGCAGTTGCGCGCGGAATGCGGTTTGGGCTGCTTGGGCCGTTTGAGCCGAGTAAGTCATGGGGAAAACCGTCTCCGTTATATGAGAATGTAAAGGGGGCGCGGAGCGTGGTGCGAACCGCGTCGTCCCCTGCTGCTCAAGCGCAACCGCGCTGGTCAGTTCACCTCAGCAGCGTGCCAGTGCGCATCGAGCTTCGCGATCAATGCGTCGCGTTCCGCGGGTGTGACAAACGCCGCTTCGAAGCTGTTGCGCAGGATGGTATAGACCTCGGCGTCGCTGAGCTTGAGCGCCTCGATGGTGGCGAGGTAGTTCGCGTTGACGTAGCCGCCGAAGTAGGCCGGATCGTCGGAATTCACGGTGACGGCGACACCCTTGTCGAGCAGCGCCTTCAACGTGTGTTTGGTCAGGTCGTCGAACACGCACAGCTTCAGGTTCGACAGCGGGCACACGGTGAGCGCGACGCGTGTGTCGGCCAGACGCGTGACGAGTGCCGGGTCTTCGATGCTGCGCACGCCGTGGTCGACGCGATCCACCTTCAGCAGATCCAACGCTTCGTAGATATACGACGGCGGCCCTTCCTCGCCCGCATGCGCGACGAGCTTCAGCCCTTTCGCACGTGCCTTCGCAAACACGCGTTCGAACTTCGACGGCGGATGACCACGCTCCGACGAATCGAGGCCGACGCCGATCAGCCGATGCCTGTACTGATCGAACAAAGGCAGTGCCTCGTCGAACGTTGCCAGTGCATCCTCTTCGGAAAGGTGGCGCAGGAAGCACAGAATCAGCTTGCTTGTCAGGCCGCGCTTTTCGGCGTCGACCAGCGCGCGCTCGATCCCTGCCACGACGGTCGCGATCGACACGCCCCGCTCGGTATGCGTTTGTGGATCGAAGAAAATTTCGGTATGCGTGACGTTGTCCGCGAGCGAGCGCTCGACGTAGGCCATCGTCATGTCGTAGAAATCCTGCTCATACAGCAGGACACTCGCGCCTGCGTAGTAGATGTCGAGAAACGACTGCAGATCGGTAAACGCATACGCGGCGCGCAGGGCCTCGATCGAGTCGTAGGCGAGCTTCACGCCGTTGCGTTCGGCGAGCGCGAAGATCAGCTCGGGTTCCAGAGAACCTTCGATATGGATATGCAGTTCGGCCTTCGGCGCGCCTGCCACCTTGTCGGCGAGAGTGAGGGTGGTCGTTGTGTTCATGTTCGATTGTTTAATGGTCTGATTCGGGATGAGTCGATCCGCGCCGGATGGGTGTAGCTGATCGAAGATCCATCATGCTGTCTGCGTGGCGTGGGCGTTCGCTTCGACCGCCTGCAACACTTGCGCGGTCGCGGAGATGGCAATGATCTCCGGCGATTTGTCGATGATTCCGTCCACGCCGAGCGGGCACTTCATCCGCGCAATCTGCGCGGGGTCGATGCCGCGTGCCGCGAGCCGGTGTTCAAACTGCTTGCGCTTGCTATGCGAGCCGATCATGCCGAAGAACGCGAAGTCGCCGCGCCGCAGGATGCGCTCGGCGAGCTCGAGGTCGAGCGTATGGTTGTGCGTCATCACGATGAAGTACGTGTGGGGCGCAGCCTGGTCGATGGCCTCGTCGGGCGCGTCGCTCGGATCGATTGTCACATTCGGCGCCTGCACCAGTTCGGGCGGCGGAAATTGCGCGTCGCGCTCGTCCACCCAGCGCACGTGGCACGGC
>JBEKNG010000954.1:0-2560 GCA_049523075.1 Paraburkholderia sp. | reverse complement strand
CCGCCGCGCACGTCCGTGCCGACCGAAGAAGTCCTGCTGTCGGTCGACCGGCTAACGCGCACGAATGTCTTCAGCCCCGTCAGCTTCGAGTTACGGCGCGGGGAGATACTGGGTTTCGCCGGCCTGATGGGCGCGGGTCGCACCGAAGTGGCTCGTGCCATCTTCGGTGCCGATCTGCCCGACGGCGGCACGGTAAGGCTAGGCAATGAGACCCTTACGATCCGCTCGCCAATCGACGCAATCCGGCATGGCATTGCGTATCTGTCCGAGGACCGGAAGGCCAATGGCCTATCGGTCAACATGCCCGTCGCCAGCAATGTCACGCTGGCCCATGTGGATGCAGTGTCGAACCGCTTCGGCTTTATCCGCTTCGCAACCGAGGCCGCGGTCGCACAGCGTTATATCGACACGTTAGGCATACGCACGCCGAGCGTCAGGCAGATCGCTCGCAACCTGTCCGGCGGCAACCAGCAAAAGGTCGTCATCAGCAAGTGGCTGTTTCGCGACTCACGGGTGCTGTTCTTCGACGAGCCCACCCGCGGCATCGACGTCGGCGCCAAATTCGCGATCTACGAACTGCTCGACAAACTTGCAGCGCAAGGCATTGGGGTCGTCATGATCAGTTCGGAACTGCCCGAGATTCTCGGCATGACGGACCGCGTGGCCGTCTTTCATGAGGGCGACCTTGTGACCATCCTCGAAACCCGTCAAACCAGTCAGGAAGAAATCATGCACTACGCCTCCGGCCGCGTGGGCGCCCAGCACGCATCGGGAGCCTCGCAATGAGCACCGTTACACGTCCCAGCCCTTCACTCGCCAACGAACGGCGCAAGGATCTGATCCAGAAGTTCGCCGCGTTCGCCAGCCTGATCGTGATGATCCTGGTGTTCTCATCCACGAGCGAGGCCTTCCATAGCGTCGACAACGCGATGACCGTCGCGCTGCAGGTGACCTCGATAGCCTACCTCGGCGTCGCCGCGACCTGCGTGATCATCACCGGTGGCATCGACCTCTCGGTCGGCTCGGTGCTTGCGCTCTCCGGCGTGGTGGCGGCGCTCGCGGTGAAGGCCGGCATGCCGGTCACCGTCGGCATGCTGCTTGGCATTGTCGTCGGCGCGCTGTGCGGCGCAGTCAACGGTCTGTGCGTGACACGCATGCGGCTGCCGCCGTTTATCGCCACGCTCGGCATGATGCTGGTGGCGCGGGGCCTGGCACTGCAAATCACTGGCGCGCGGCCCGTCTCGGGACTCGGTGAAGCCTTCGGCGTGCTTGGCAACGGCTCGCTCTTCAGGATCGAGACGATCGGTGCTGACGGCTTTCCAGACGTGACGTTTCCCGGCATTCCCTACCCCGTCCTGCTGATGATCGTCATAGCCGTCGCGGTGTCGATCATGTTAAGCCGCACGACACTCGGCCGCCATATCTACGCGGTCGGCTCGAACGCTGAAGCGGCCCGGCTCTCCGGCGTCAACGTGGCGCGCGTGACGATGTTCACCTATGTGCTGTCCGGTGCGCTTGCTGGTGTCACCGGCTGCGTACTGATGTCGCGCCTGCTGACTGCGCAGCCGAATGAAGGCGTGATGTATGAACTTGACGCTATTGCCAGTGCCGTGATTGGCGGCACTTCGCTGATGGGCGGCGTCGGCACGATCTCGGGTACGGCCATCGGCGCTTTCGTAATCGGCATCCTGCGCAATGGCTTGAACATGAATGGAGTGTCCAGCTTCATTCAGCAAATCATCATCGGCCTGGTGATTCTAGGCACAGTCTGGATCGACCAGCTCCGCAATCGCCGGTGAAATCCATCGGCGCTCCGGACCGGCCCGGTCCGCTGAGCCGAGAAGTCCATGTACGACAACAAATCCTTCAGAGGAGTATAGACATGCGCACTTTCAAACCAAGCCTGTTGGCCGCCACCCTGATGCTGGCAACCGGACTTGCTCACGCCGCCGGCGGCGAGATTGCCGTCATCGTCAAGACCTCAAGCTCGAACTACTGGCAGAACGTCCAGAAGGGCGCGAACGCCGCCATGGGCCAGCTTCAGGGCTATACGATGACCTTCCAGGGACCCGCCGCCGAAACGGCTATTGCCGATGAGGTCAACATGGTCGAGAACGCGGTGAATCGCAAGGTAGCCGGCATTGTGCTGGCGCCGTCCGACCCTGATGCGCTCGTGCCTGCCGTCAAGAAGGCATGGGAGGCCCATATCCCGGTCGTCATCATCGATTCCGCGCTCTCCGATTCCGGCAAGCAGTACTACCAGTCCTTCCTGTCCACCGATAACAAGAAAGCAGGCGAACTGTGCGCCAAGGCGCTGATCGATCGCGTCGGCCAGACCGGCAAGATTGCCATCATGTCTTACGTTGCCGGCGCGGGCTCGGAAATCGGCCGGGTCGGCGGGTTCCGAGACTATCTGAAGGCCCACTCGCAATTGCAGGTGGTCGGTCCTTTCTATTCAAACTCACAGATGGCGACAGCGCTGAACCAGACCACCGACACCTTGACCGCCAATCCCGACCTCAAAGGTATCTTCGGTGCGACTGAGCCAACCGCAGTAGGC
>JBEKNG010000953.1:0-2560 GCA_049523075.1 Paraburkholderia sp. | reverse complement strand
ATCGCCGAACTGTTCGCGAAGCACAAGATGCTGCGTATCTTGCCGGTCAGGCTGAAGTCGCAGTCACAAACGTTCGGGATTGTGTCGCGCAAGGGTGGCGTGCTGTCTCCGCCTGCCGAGCAGTTCGTCCAACTGTTGCGCGAGCGGAAAACGGCGCTGTGAGGGAAGCTAGGGGTATGCCGGCGCTTTTGGGAATTTTGACTTTCTGAGCGCGGAAACCCTGAATATCTCACTTCGCTCGCTACTGCGCCATGTCTTGCTGAAATGGTGTTGTTGGCGCGAGACTTTGGGGTAATTCCGTACCCTTTAGATTTTCCCGTTCCGAGCTACACTGAGCAGGATGCGGGCCTGATTTTCGGATGCGTGCCTGCGAGGGAGATTCCGCCATGAATCGGCCACTCGTTCGGTTTCCGCTTCGCACAGCCGGCGGTAGGTCGGCGTGGAAGTGGTTCAAATGGTCGCTGGTCGCCGCCCTGCTCGTGGCGCTGGCAATCCTGGCAAAGCTTTGCCAGATCGAGATCGAAACCTCCCGCCTGCAGGCGCGCTACCTGTCCGAGCTGACACGTGACGTGGATTTCACGCTCGCAGATGGTGCAAGCCCCAATATCCGCTTTCCTACCAACGGCCCGTACGACGAGCGGCTCGGCTACGCATTGCTGCCGTCGTTCCAGCAACGCCTGACCGCGCGCGGTTTCGCGGTGGCCTCGCAGGCGCGCGACTCCGAACGCATGCTCTCTCTCGCCGACGACGGGTTGTTTCTGCCGTATCAGGAGAAAGATCAGGCCGGCCTGCAACTGTTCGACGGCACGGGCGCGCCGCTTTTCAATGCGACGTATCCGCATCGGATCTACGACGGTTTCGATGCGATTCCGCCGGTCATCGTCAACTCGCTGCTGTTTGTCGAGGACCGTGAGTTACTCGATCCCAACCAGCCGAACCGCAATCCGGCGATCGACTGGGGCCGGTTTGGCCATGCAGTGCTCGACCAGGGTGTGCGGATTTTCAACCGGCATCAGTTGCAGCCTGGCGGCAGCACGCTCGCCACCCAGATCGAAAAGTTCCGTCACTCGCCGGATGGGCGCACCACCACCCCGCCGGAGAAGCTGCGGCAAATCGCGTCCGCTTCGGTGCGCGCGTATCTGGACGGGCCGCAGACCATGCCCGCGCGGCGCGAAATCGTTGTGCAGTACCTGAATTCGGTGCCGTTGTCGGCGCAACCTGGCGCCGGCGAGATCAACGGCATCGGCGACGGCCTGGCGGCGTGGTATGGGCGTGACTTCGGCGAGGTCAACGCGATTCTCAACGCGCCATCCTCGGCCGATAACCTGACCGAACAGGCGCTGGCGTTCCGCCAGGTGCTGTCTCTGATGATTGCGCAGCGTGCGCCGTCGTATTTCCTGCACCACGGATACGGCGAGCTCGGGCGCATGACGGACAGCTATCTGCGGCTTCTGGCCACGGGAGGTGTCATCTCCCCATCGCTGCGTGATGCGGCGCTCAGCGCGCAGATTGCATTGAACCCCACGCCGGTGCGGCAAGCGGACGATTCGTTTATCAGCCGCAAGGCGGTGACCTCGATGCGGGCGCATTTGCTGGACGCGCTCGGCCTGCGAAGCTTTTATGAACTCGACCGGCTCGATCTGCAGGCTACCGGCACGCTCAATAACGCGGTTCAACTGGCGGTGAGCGAACGGCTCGCGGCCGCGGGCACCAAGGACGGTGCGCAGGCGGCGGGGCTGTATGGGTTCGAAATGCTGCGTCCCGGTGATGATCCGTCGAAGATCACGTACAGCCTGACGCTCTATGAACGGCACAACGGTGCCAACCTCGTGCGGGTGCAGACGGATAGCGTCAATGAACCGTTCGATATCAACTCGGGCGCGCGCCTGAATCTCGGCTCCACTGCCAAGCTGCGCACGATCATCACGTATTTGCAGATCGTCACGGACCTGCACGACCGCTATGCAGCGCTGAGCGTGGCGGACCTGAAGCGTGTGCAGCCTGATCCGCAGGACGTGCTGACGCGTTGGGCGCTCGACTATCTGATCAAAACGCCGGACCATTCGCTGCAAGCCATGCTCGATGCTGCGGTGGAGAGAAAATACTCGGCCAGCGCAGGCGAGACGTTCTACACCGGCGGCGGTGCGCAGACCTTCACCAATTTCGAGTCGAGCGACAACAGCCAGATACTGACTGTGCACCGCGCCTTCCAGCACTCGGTGAATCTGGTGTTTGTGCGCCTGATGCGCGATGTCGTGCGCTACGAAATGATCCAGACCTCCGGGCCGTCGACACAATGGCTCGACGATCCCGCCGCGCGCCAGCTATACCTGAGCCGTTTTGCCGATCAGGAAAGTCGCGTCTACGTCAAGCGCTTCTACACGAAGTACCACGGCAAGACGCCCGACCAGGCATTGGCGGTGATGCTGCATACCGTGCATAAGTCACCGCCGAAGATCGCCACGGTATTGCGCAGCGTGGCGCCCAATGGCGCGCAGGGCTGGTTTGACACGCAAATGCGCGAGCAGCTCAAGAACACACCGGCTCAGTGGCTCACCGA
>JBEKNG010000952.1:0-2562 GCA_049523075.1 Paraburkholderia sp. | reverse complement strand
GTTCCCGGCGTGGGAACTGGCTCACCCGTACCGCATGATCGCCCACAACGGCGAAATCAACACGGTGAAGGGCAACGTCAACTGGCTGAACGCCCGTACCGGCGCAATCGCGTCGCACGTGCTCGGCGACGACCTGCCGAAGCTGTGGCCGCTGATCTACCCGGGCCAATCGGACACCGCCTCGTTCGATAACTGTCTCGAACTGTTGGTGATGGCCGGCTACCCGCTCGTCCACGCGATGATGATGATGATCCCGGAAGCCTGGGAACAGCACACGCTGATGGACGACAACCGCCGCGCGTTCTACGAATACCACGCCGCGATGATGGAGCCGTGGGACGGCCCCGCTGCAATCGCCTTTACCGACGGCCGTCAGATCGGCGCCACGCTCGACCGTAACGGCCTGCGTCCGGCGCGCTACATCGTCACCGACGATGACCTCGTCATCATGGCGTCGGAAGCGGGCACGTTGCTGATTCCGGAATCGAAGATCGTCAAGAAGTGGCGTCTGCAGCCGGGCAAGATGTTCCTGATCGACATGGAACACGGCCGCATCATTGACGACAAGGAACTCAAGGACAACCTCGCCAACGCCAAGCCGTACAAGAGCTGGATCGACGCGGTGCGGATCAAGCTCGACGAAATCGAGCCAAAGGCTGAAGACGTCGTGACCGAGCGCCGCGAAGCGGCCGCCCTGCTGGACCGCCAGCAGGCCTTCGGCTACACGCAGGAAGACCTCAAGTTCCTGATGGCGCCGATGGCGCAAGCCGGTGAAGAAGCGGTCGGTTCGATGGGCAACGACTCGCCGCTGGCGGTCATGTCCAACAAGAACAAGACGCTCTATCACTACTTCAAGCAGCTGTTCGCACAGGTGACGAACCCGCCGATCGACCCGATCCGTGAAAACATGGTGATGTCGCTGGTGTCGTTTGTCGGTCCGAAGCCGAACCTGCTGGATACGAACAACATCAACCCGCCGATGCGTCTCGAAGTGTCGCAGCCGGTGCTCGACTTCAAGGACATCGCCAAGATCCGCGCGATCGATCAGTTCACGGGCGGCAAGTTCAGCTCGTATGAGCTGAACATCTGCTACCCGGTGGCCTGGGGCAAGGAAGGCATCGAAGCGCGTCTGGCGTCGCTGTGTGCAGAAGCTGTCGATGCAGTGAAGTCCGGCTACAACATGCTGATCGTGTCGGACCGCAAGACCGACCGCGACAATGTCGCGATCCCGGCGCTGCTCGCCACGGCAGCAATCCACACGCATCTCGTGCAGCACGGTCTGCGCACGAGCGCGGGTCTGGTGGTTGAAACCGGCTCGGCGCGCGAGACGCACCACTTCGCGTTGCTCGCGGGCTACGGCGCGGAAGCCGTGCACCCGTACCTCGCGATGGAAACGCTTGCGCAGATGGCTGCCGGCCTGAAGGGCGACCTGTCGGCGGAAAAGGCGGTCTACAACTTCACCAAGGCAGTCGGCAAGGGCTTGCAGAAGGTCATGTCGAAGATGGGCATTTCGACCTACATGTCGTACACCGGCGCGCAGATCTTCGAAGCGGTCGGTCTCGCTGAAGACCTGGTGACGAAGTATTTCAAGGGCACGTCGTCGAAGGTGGGCGGCATTGGTCTGTTCGACGTGGCCGAGGAAGCGATTCGTCTGCATCGCGAAGCGTTCGGCGACAACCCGGTGCTGGCCACCATGCTCGACGCGGGTGGCGAGTACGCCTACCGCGTGCGTGGCGAAGAACACATGTGGACGCCGGATGCGATCGCCAAGCTGCAACACTCGGCGCGCAGCAATTCGTACCAGACGTACAAGGAATACGCGCATCTGATCAACGATCAGACCCGGCGTCACATGACGTTCCGTGGCCTGTTCGAGTTCAAGTTCGATCCGACCAAGGCCATTCCGCTAGACGAAGTGGAGTCGGCGAAGGAAATCGTCAAGCGCTTTGCAACGGGCGCGATGTCGCTCGGATCGATCTCGACCGAAGCGCATGCCACGCTGGCTGTGGCGATGAACCGCATCGGCGGCAAGTCGAACACCGGTGAGGGTGGTGAGGACGCCAACCGCTATCGCAACGAACTGCGCGGCATTCCGATCAAGAACGGCGACACGATGAAGTCGGTGATCGGCGACGAAGTCATCGTCGACATTCCGCTGAAGGATGGCGATTCGCTACGCTCGAAAATCAAGCAGGTGGCGTCGGGCCGCTTCGGCGTGACGGCGGAGTATCTGTCGTCGGCCGATCAGATCCAGATCAAGATGGCGCAGGGCGCGAAGCCGGGCGAAGGCGGCCAGTTGCCGGGTCACAAAGTGTCCGACTACATCGGCAAGCTGCGTTATTCGGTGCCCGGTGTCGGCCTGATCTCGCCGCCGCCGCACCACGACATCTACTCCATCGAGGATCTGGCGCAGCTGATCCACGACCTGAAGAACGCCAACCCGCGCGCCGACATCAGCGTCAAGCTGGTCTCGGAGGTGGGCGTGGGCACCATCGCCGCGGGCGTCACGAAGTGCAAGGCCGACCACCTGGTCATCGCCGGCCACGACGGCGGCACGGGCGC
>JBEKNG010000951.1:0-2564 GCA_049523075.1 Paraburkholderia sp. | reverse complement strand
AATCCGTGCGCGAATGGCTGGACGGCACCGAACTGCTGCCTTTTACGCCGCACACATTGACGAACAAGACACGTCTGATGGAAACGATCCGCCAGGCGCGCGCAGATGGTTTTTCTGTTATCGAGCAGCAACTCCAGATTGGTGTGCGAGGTGTCGCCGTGCCGCTCAAGAACCGGCACGGCGAAGTCGTCGCGGCGCTCAGCACGAACATGCCAATGGGGAAGGAAAAGACCGAAGCCGCGCTTGGCCGCGTGTTGCAGCCTTTGCAGGAAACAGCGCTGGCGATGCTCAACGTGCTTTAGCTGGAGGGCTCCGCTCGCCATGGGCTTACTCTGTGGGAAGAGCGACCGGAAGGCGCATGCGGTACAAGGAGACAGCCTGTATGGCGAGCGTGCAGAGAAGCGCACCACCGTACGCGGCAAACACGTTCAACCGCATCAACGTCAGGCTTAGCACATAGAAAAACGCAGCAAAGCCCAAAAGTCCCGCCAGCATGCCGCGCAGCAATTGCTGTGCGGCTGTATGGCCGATCATACGGTGAGCAAAAACCGTGAGAATCATCGCCATGAAAGGGAACGAGGCGAACACGCCGCTCGCTTTAGGCCCGACCTCAGGCGCGATCAGCGTCACACTGACCACCAGGCCGGCGATGAGCACCATACGCAAGGGCAAATCCCACCACGGCGGAACGAGCCTGCCGGTTCTGGCCGCTTTGACGGGGATGACGTTGAGCGCCAGCGTGACGGCCAGAATGGCGACAAAAAACAGGCCATTTTCCGGCAGCGCACTCCATTGCAGAAGGGCGGCTACGACGGCAAACGTCGCACTGGCGCCCGCGAGAGCGATGGTCCATCCCAAGGTCGCCAGTCTGCAATAGACAACGCAGAGGAGCGCTTGCGCCGCTGTCGCGACAAGTGAACCTGCGGTTGCCTGCGCCGCAAAGGCAGGTCCATGCTCCAGTGTCAGGAACACCGAGATCGGCGCCGACGTGAGCGGCAACCCCACCAGAAGCCCACCAATCGCCTCGCCCCAGCGGCGAACCGCAATACTTGCGGCCAACAGCAAGAGCGGCGTAACGACGAGTTTGAAAACAAGAAGATGCATGGATAGCGAACCAATGCGGAGAATGCCGACTTTGACGGACGGGCCGGGTGCCGCGGCTGCCTGCAGATATTGAGGGCAGGCGCCTCGGCCGATAAACCATTTGTCATCATATGATGCGTGTTCACAACTCACGCATGCATTTCGTGCCCCAAGCAATCCGGCGGATCGTGCAGCGGCCAAAGCGCGCCATAACTAGCAAATGGTGACTGACATGTCCATGTGACACGTCAGGCACGCGGATCCAGATCGAACTCAAGGCGGATGCCGCCAGGCTCGTACACCATGGTGTGCCGCTTCGGACCGCTGCCCAGTGCCTCGGGCGCGAACTCCACCTTGACTCCCGGCCAGCCGGATACCCGTTCAAAGAGAGTCGCGAAGGCCTCTTCGTTCGCAGCCCGAAGCGCCAGATGATGTAGCCCAACATTTTTCTTGCGGTCGAACTCGACTCGGTTCGTCTCGTCCTTCAACTGCCATAGGGTTAAGAGGATATGTCCATCGGAGACGAACACAGCCGGATACTCAGGCTTGCCTCCAACTTCCTTCCAGCCAAGACAGTTGATGAAAAAATCACGCGTCACGTCGAGATTCCGAACAGTCAATCCCACGTGATCAATGCCACGCGTCAACGATTCAGTCGTCATGATGGGAATCCTCTCAAGCAGAAAAGTCAGTTGATGCCGACAACGCCTTCCAGGTCTCGGTCTCCTCCGTGACATAGGCGTTCTTCCCGGCGAGGACCTTCAGCGTAGCACGCGACGCGCCCGTGATGCACCAGACACGCTTGAACCCGTTTTTCACTTCGCCGACCACGACGGTTCTCCTACGGTTATGAATCGTCATACGTATTTCTCTTTTGCGGAGCGTGCGTGATCAATTATGCTAAGGCACGCGTTGGAACGGTGTTGCCGTGATTGCGCCCGGGTAACGGTCTGGGTCGCAGCGCGCGTCCGTCATGGCGCGGGGCAGGATGTCTTTGGTGAGCTTGCGCGGCGTTGACACGAACTTTAAGGATTAAGGCATGAAGATTTGCATTTATGGGGCTGGCGCCATCGGCGGTTGGATGGGAGCCCGGCTGGCACGAGCAGGCCACGACATCAGTGTGATTGCTCGAGGAGCGACACTAGCCGCGCTCAGGGAAAACGGCCTGCAACTCGTAGAGGACGGCAAGACGACGACGGCAACGGTCGTGGCCTCCGGGAATAGTGCGGACCTGGGTCCTCAGGATATCGTGATCGTCGCGGTGAAGGCGCCTGCGATGGCCTCGGTCGCTGCCGGCATCGCGCCGCTGCTGACGAAGGACACCACAGTTATCACGGCAATGAACGGCGTTCCGTGGTGGTTTTGCGATGGCCTCGGTGGTGGCCTCGCAGGCACGCGGCTGACATCGGTGGACCCGGACGGATCCATCGCAGCAGCGATTCCCAGCGCGCAGACCGCCGGCTGCGTGGTCCACGCGAGCT
>JBEKNG010000950.1:0-2565 GCA_049523075.1 Paraburkholderia sp. | reverse complement strand
ATTCGCCGCGAAGTGATGGACGCGCTGATCACGCTGTTCAACGCCGATGTGTTGCCGGTGATTCCGGTCAAGGGTTCGGTGGGCGCCTCGGGCGACCTCGCGCCGCTCGCACATATGTCGGCAGCACTGCTTGGCGTCGGCGATGTGATTGCCAAGGGTGAGCGCATGGCCGCAACCGAAGGCTTGCGTCTGGCCGGACTCAAGCCGCTCACGCTGCAGGCGAAGGAAGGTCTGGCGTTGCTGAACGGCACGCAAGCCTCGACCGCGCTCGCGCTCTACAACATGTTCGCGATCGAAGACCTGTACCGCACCGCATTGGTCGCGGGCGCGCTGTCGGTGGACGCGGCGGCTGGTTCGGTCGCGCCGTTCGACCATCGCATCCATGAACTGCGCGGCCATCAAGGCCAGATCGACGCAGCGGCGGCATACCGGTCGCTCCTCGACGGCTCGGGGATCAATCTGTCGCACCGCGATTGCGGCAAGGTGCAAGACCCGTACAGTCTGCGCTGCCAGCCGCAGGTGATGGGCGCGTGTCTCGACCAGATGCGCCATTCGGCCGACGTGCTGCTGATCGAAGCCAACGCCGTATCGGACAACCCGCTGATTTTCCCGGACACCGGTGAAGTGCTGTCGGGCGGTAACTTCCACGCTGAGCCGGTGGCGTTTGCCGCTGACAATCTCGCGCTGGCCGCAGCCGAAATCGGCGCGCTCGCCGAACGTCGCATCGCACTGCTGATCGATTCGACGCTGTCCGGTCTGCCGCCTTTCCTCGTTCGCGATGGCGGTGTGAACTCGGGCTTCATGATCGCCCACGTCACGGCCGCTGCCCTGGCTTCGGAGAACAAGACGCTCGCGCATCCGGCTTCGGTCGATTCACTGCCCACTTCCGCGAACCAGGAAGACCACGTGTCGATGGCGACGTTTGCTGCACGCAAGCTCGGCGATATCGCCGAGAACACCGCCAACATCCTGTCGATCGAACTGCTCGCTGCCGCGCAAGGTGTCGATCTGCGCGCGCCGCACCAGACCAGCCCGAGCCTGCAGCATGTGATGAACACGGTGCGCCGCGAAGTCGCGCACTACGAGCTCGATCACTACTTCGCGCCGGACATCGCTGCGGTCACGGGTCTCGTGCAGAACGGCACGATCGCCGCGCACAGCCCATTCGCGTTCCCGTCCGAACAGTAAGCACGCTAACGGCATTCACTGCACTCATGGCACTCACGACAAACGCAGCATGAACGCACCGGCCTATCAGGGGATCAAGGACTTCATCCTCGCCCGTATTCACGCGGGCGAATGGGGCGAGGGCGACCAGGTCCCTTCGGAAAACGAGCTCGCCCGCGAGTTCAACGTGGCGCGCATGACGGTCAACCGTGCACTGCGCGAGCTCACCTCCGAGCAGGTACTCACGCGCGTACAGGGCTCAGGCACCTTCGTAGCACGGCCGAAGTACGAGTCGACGCTGGTGGCGATCCGCAGCATTTCCGACGAGATCGTCGCGCGCGGTCATCGCTATCAGGCGAAGGTGCTGCATATCGGCGCGGCGATTGCCGACGAGGCGCTCGCCGACGAGATGCAGGTGAGTGCCGGCAGCCCGGTGTTTCACTCGCGCGTGCTGCATTTTGAAAACGACGAGCCCGTGCAGCTCGAGGAACGCTGGGTCAATCCGGCGGTCGCCCCCGAGTATGCGCTGCAGGACTTCACCAACACCACGCCGAATCAGTATCTGGTGCGCGTCGCGCCCCTGCAGCGCGTCGAATACCGCATCGAAGCGTCCGTGGCGGATGCCGACACCCGGCAACTGCTGACCATGGACGAACTTGAACCGTGTCTCGTGCTGCATCGACGCACGTGGTCGCAGAGCCTGGTTGCTTCGGTGGCCAATCTCTGGCATCCCGGCAGCCGTTACCGCTTCACCGGACACTTCTGATTTCGCTTATCCGATCTGCGTTTTTTGACCTGATTCCTGAGTACCTTTCAGCCTCCGAGAGCCACCATGAACAACCCCAAGCACATCGACCCGCGTCTCGACCCGACCCGCACGATCCGCGCCCCGCGTGGCCCGGAAAAGACCTGCAAGAGCTGGCTCACGGAAGCCGCGTATCGGATGATCCAGAACAATCTGGACGCCGAAGTTGCTGAGCATCCGCATGCGCTTGTGGTGTATGGCGGCATTGGCCGCGCGGCGCGTAACTGGGATTGCTTCGATCAGATCCTCGCCACGCTCAAGGATCTCAACGACGACGAAACCATGCTGATCCAGTCGGGGAAACCGGTCGGCGTGTTTCGCACGCATACCGACGCGCCGCGCGTGCTGCTGGCGAACTCGAACCTTGTACCGCACTGGGCGACGTGGGAACACTTCCACGAACTCGACCGCAAGGGCCTGATGATGTACGGCCAGATGACGGCAGGCAGCTGGATCTACATTGGCAGCCAGGGAATCGTGCAGGGCACCTACGAGACCTTCTTCTCGGTGGCGAACCAGCATTTCCATGGCGACCCGAAGGGACGCTGGATCCTGACAGGCGGTCTCGGCGGCATGGGCGGCGCGCAACCGCT
>JBEKNG010000949.1:0-2566 GCA_049523075.1 Paraburkholderia sp. | reverse complement strand
CGCGAATGAGCGCTAAGCGGGTGGATTGACGCAGGCGTTTAGAGAAAGACCTCGGAGCCTTACGCTACGCGGGTTTCTGTGAATACGGTTGGGAGGAGGAGGATCGAACTCCCGACCTTCGCATTGCGAACGCGACGCTCTCCCAGCTGAGCTACCCCCCCAACGACCAAACGATTCTAGCACAAGGTTTTTCGGTTTTGCCAAGCCACCCAATGCCGCACAACGTCATTTAGACGGCGCTCCTGCGAGCACCCAATCCACCACCGTGCGGATATCCGAATCGCTCATCGCCGGGTGGGCGGGCATCGGAATCGCCCCCCACACGCCCGAGCCGCCACTCTTCACCTTGAGCGCCAGTTTCACTGGCGCCTGCGCGTCGCCCTTGTACTTCGCTGCGATCTGCTGAAACGATGGTCCGACGAGCTTGCGATCCACCGCATGACAGCCCATACACGCATTCGAGCTTGCGATCGCCTGACCGCGCGGTGTGCCGTCGGCGTGCGCCGTCGCGGCCAGACCGCTCAGCGCGAGCACGGCGCTCACGCCCAACAAGCACCGCAAAAACCCACGCTGAATAATGACGCCCTGCTTCATTGACTGACCTGCGGATTGCCCGGATGCACCTGGGTCGAATTCGTCACCGGTGCGGGCGTCTGCTGATCAAGTGGACGCGAGCTCACCGACGTATCCGGCACCGCGCCAACCGTTGCGTCGGTGGTCGGCGGAGGCGGCGGTGCAGCCGGTGCGCTTGTTGCAGCCGCGGTCGCCGCAGTGGCGTCTTGCGGCAAGATGTACTGGAACACCTTCACCACTTGCGTCACGCCGGGCACGCGACTCGCCACGTCGGCGCCGCGCGCGCCTTCGTCGCGGGTGACGAGGCCCATCAGATAGACCGAGCCGTTCTCGCAAACCACCTTAAAGTTGTTCGCCGAAATATTCTTCTCAGCGATCAGCGCAGTCTTGACCCGCGTTTCAAGGTACGAGTCGTTAGCTCGAGAGGAAATGTCAGCCGCGGGCTGGATGGTCAGTTCGTTGACGATCGAGGTCACGTTGTTCAGGCTGCGCACAATCTGCTCGGCCCTCTGCTTCGACGCGTCACCTGGCACTTCGCCAGTCAGCAGCACGCGACGGTTGAATACCGTCACGTTGACGTGCGCCGCATCCGGCAAATTCTGGTTGATCTGCGCAATCGACTTCACCTGAATCTCGCGGTCTTCAGTTTGCGCACCGACCGTGCGACGGTCGGTCGCCACCAACGCACCGCCGCCGGCCGCGCCGGCCACCAGCAGAAAGCACCCTTGCAGCGTCGCGGACAGACCCGCCGCCAGCCCCACCACCAGAGTGGTCCTCACCAACGTCGTCTTGATGCGAAATACGCTCATCAACTAGCTCTCCTTCGAAATCAGTCTTCGCCCAGCAACATGGCATCGATGCCGTCGCACAGACAATGGATGGTCAGCAAATGCACTTCCTGAATACGCGCGGTGCGATCGGACGGCACGCAAATATGGATGTCGGTGTCGGCTAACACTTCGTGCGCTTTGCCGCCGCCTTTGCCCGTCAGCGCCACGACAATCATCTCGCGCTCGTGCGCAGCTTCCACCGCGGCCAGCACATTCGCCGAGTTCCCCGAGGTCGTGATGGCGAGCAACACATCGCCGGTCTGACCGAGCGCCCATACCTGCTTCGAGAAGATCTGCTCGAACGTGTAGTCGTTGGCTATTGCGGTGAGTACAGAGCTGTCGGTGCTCAGCGCAATAGCGGGCAAGCCGGGCCGTTCGCGTTCGAAGCGGCCGATCAGTTCGGCTGCGAAATGTTGTGCGTCGGCAGCGGATCCCCCGTTGCCACACGCAAGAATGCGGTTGCCATTGGCAAGCGCCATAAACATCGTGTCGATCGCAGCGGCGATCGGCATCGACAGGGTTTCGAGGGCTTCGAGTTTGACCGCCGCGCTGTCGCGGAAGTGCTGTTGAATGCGTTCGACTGACATCGAGTCTCTATCTTTTACCGCGTATGGACCGCTCTCGCGCCCCTGTTGTGAAGACATGTTGTTCTGGCTGACAGTGCGGGCAGCGCCCACGCGTCTACGGCTTCGCAAATTGCACGACGCCGCGTCACCCGCACGCGAGCGCAAGTTTATCGCACTCAAGCCCAATATCCGCGCGGCGGCTCAGACTTCGTCGGCGCGAAAAGCGTCGCGTAACCAGACAAGCCGCCCTGCTTCGAACGCGACGACATCGAAACGGCACGCTGGCACATTGCTCACGCGTGTGGCCAGATAATGCCGCGCGGCACGCACCAGCCTTTGTCGCTTCTGCCAGCCGATGCTCGCGGCCGCACCACCATAGTGTTGTCGCGCTCTCGCTCGCACTTCGACAAACACCAGCGCGCCATCGCGCTCGCGCATCACCAGATCGATCTCGCCGCCGCGGCACACCACGTTCCGCGCCACCAGACGCAAGCGCTGGCGCTGCAGAAACACGAGCGCGTGCGCTTCGAAAGCCGCTCCGACGTCTTTCGACCCTCCGCGTCCTGAAAAGTTGTGGGCGCGGGATCGTGCCGATGA
>JBEKNG010000948.1:0-2570 GCA_049523075.1 Paraburkholderia sp. | reverse complement strand
CATCGACGGCGGTGCGGCCGTAAAACTTCAACGCCGTCTGCCCGAGCCACAACAGCGGCGGCCCCTCTAGCAAGCAGAGTGCGGTGGCGTTCGGCATATGGGTGTGAAACGCCGCCTGCACGCGTGGCATTGCGCGATGCAAGCGCGCATGGATATAAAACGCAGTCGCCTCCGGCTTCCCTTCACCCTGGATAACGCGTCCATCAAAATCGCAGATTAGAAGCCGTGACGCGGTGATTTCGGCGAACGCGTACCCATACGGATTCACGAAAAAAAGATCGTCGTGCCCCGGGACCACCGCCGAGAAATGATTGCAGACCCCTTCCTCGAAACCGTGCTGCTCCGCTAACTGGAAACATGCAGCCAGTTCGATACGAGCCTGCATGACCGCGTCGGAATCGAGCCGCACGTTGCGTGACGGAGCCGTTGAACCCACGGATAACAGCGTATGCGCCATGATGTCTATCCTTGAAATTTACCAGCCGAGCCCAGCGAACAGCGCCGGCACTTGATCGAGTGTCGCTAGCGTAGCATCGGGCGTGTAATCGGGCAGCAAGGTGCGCCCCGTACCACGATCGATCCAGACACAACGAAAACCGATATCGCGCGGCCGCGTGGTCGAGATGCGGGCTCGCACAAATGTGGACAATCAATCGTCCGACGCCCACCGCCGTGGGGCGGCGTACAGGGCGAAACACGTGCCGCTTTCGACCGGAAGGTCCGGTTTGTGCGATCATTGCACTATTTTGAGAATTCGGGCCCCACATCATATCCAGTGCCAGATCGGCTTTCACTGATCGGGCGGACGTGATCGGCCCTGATTAGTACACGATCGCGTCCGAATGGGGCGCGAAACGATCTATTGAACACAGTCGCGGGCCCGCCTGCGGCGCAACACAGTTATTGAGGAGCATTGCCAGCATGGGAGTGCCAATTTCGCAGGCCTGGACGGTCGCCACTTATGTCCTGAAGCAGAAGCTGATGCGGCGCAGCCGCTATCCGCTCGTCCTCATGCTCGAGCCGCTCATGCGTTGCAATCTGGCGTGCGCGGGCTGCGGGAAGATCCAGTATCCGGCCCACGTCCTGAAGTCGCAACTCACGCCCGAGCAATGCTTCAAGGCAGTCGAAGAATGCGGAACGCCGATGGTCGCGATTCCGGGCGGCGAGCCGCTTCTGCATCCGCAGATGCCCGAGATCGTCGCCGGTCTCGTTGCGCGCAAAAAATACGTGTACATGTGCACGAACGCGCTGCTCCTCGCCAAGAACCTGCATCTCTTCAAGCCGAGCAAGTATTTGTCGTTCTCGGTTCACGTCGATGGCCAGCGCGAGCACCACGATTTCGCCGTGTGCCGTGAAGGCGGTTACGACATCGCCATGGAAGGCGTGCGGGCGGCGGTCGCGGCAGGTTTCCGCGTCACCACCAATACGACGCTGTTCGACGGCGCCGATCCCAACAGCGTCCGGCTGCACTTCGACGAAATGATGGACGTGGGCGTCGAAAGCATGATGGTCTCGCCTGGCTACACGTACGACAAGGCACCGGACCAGAAGCACTTTCTCGGCCGTGCACGTTCGAAGAAGCTGTTCCGCGCGATCCTGTCGAACCGGAAGAAGAGCTGGCGCTTCAACGCGTCGCCTATCTTCATGGAATTCCTGATGGGCAAGAAGCAACTCACCTGCACGCCTTGGGGCATGCCCACGTACAGCATCTTCGGTTGGCAAAAGCCGTGCTACCTGCTTCAGGACGGCTACGCAGACAGCTTCGACGAACTGATGGAAAGCGTGAAGTGGTCCGAGTACGGCACGGAAAGCGGCAATCCGAAGTGCGCCAACTGCATGGTGCACTCGGGCTACGAAGCGAGCGGCGTGAACTACACGTTTGGCTCGTTCAAAGGTATGTTCCAGACCGTGAAGGCCATGCTGTTCGATAGCTATAAGGATCCGGGGGCAAACGAGCTTCTCGCCGACTGGAAGAAAACGTCGCATGAAGTGCCGATGGTGTTCGTCCCCACCCCGCCGCGTTCGGACGCAGCCAAAGCCAGGCAAGAAGCTCCGGCTGCCGCGGTGGTCACGCAGACCGCTGCTCCGGTCAACCCGGATCAGATGGAAACCGCCGCCGGCACGGTGCACGAGCAGCTTGAGGGCTGGACTCCGGAACTGACGACCGAAGCCGAAGTTCGCGAGGCGATGGAAAAGGCCTTCGATTATCGCGGCGACGTCACGATCACCCGCAAGGACGGCTCGAGCATCGCAGGCTATCTGTACGATCGCCAATACGGCGCGGCCTTCAAGGACTGCTTTGTCCGGATCATTCCGACCGGCAAGCAGACAAAGGACGTGATCCCGTATGCGGATATCGGCGCCATTGCCTTCACCGGCAAGGATACGGCGGCCGGCAAGACCTTCGAAAACTGGGTCAAACGATATTGGGAAAAAAAGGCCGCCGGCGAAACGAATATCCAGATCGAACCGGAATATCTCGGCGACTGAGCGTAATCAGGCATCGCGGGATTCCAGTCGGGGCACGCGCGAAAGCCCCGGCTGGCTCGGCTTCATCGAGGCCACCTCAT
>JBEKNG010000947.1:0-2573 GCA_049523075.1 Paraburkholderia sp. | reverse complement strand
AGAATCGCGACCATGCAAGCCGTGAGCACCTCGACAATCGTTGTGGGAGCGAAAGCGCGCGGTTTTGTACTGCGTGCCCTCTCCATGGGGGCGCGTGCAATCGGCTCGTCGCTCGGCCCATACGGTCGAGGTCTTCTGTATGACGGCGGCTCGGGTGGTCCGCAACACAGTTCATCGGGG
Organism: Paraburkholderia sp.; assembly: GCA_049523075.1. GTDB lineage: Bacteria > Pseudomonadota > Gammaproteobacteria > Burkholderiales > Burkholderiaceae > Paraburkholderia. The sequence goes on along the minus strand of JBEKNG010000947.1, from coordinate 2,393 downwards.
CTTGATATTGCGCGCCGCGTGACGGAAGAGTCAGGTGCTGGCACAGTCGCGCTCCGTATCCTGAGGGATGCCCTGTGGGAGGTTCAACGTGATCTCGAAGACGGAACCGCCCGTACTGCATGTATCGCAGTAGCCCTCTACGCGGAGGCGGCGAAACACGTTGCACACGGGACTCCGCCAGCGTTGCTCTGCAAGGAAATCCAGCAGCTACAGAGTGAGATACCTGCTCTCGTCGAAGCACAGCGATGCGAAGCGGCTGACGGTTTTGACGTAGCGCGTAGCGCTTGCGCCGACGAAGACATCGCGCGGGCCCTCAGTGACACCTACTCCGCATCATCGGAGAAAGGCGCTATTGATATCCAGCAAGGAACGGGATCCGACACCAAGCTTGAGCGTTATGCCGGCTACTGCCTCGATGTGCTACCCGAAGCCGCGGGCCTTTCGACAGAAGAACAAGGCCTGCGTATCGAGATGGACTCGGTGCACGTGTTGGTCGTCAACGAAATTGTCAGGGAGTTTGGCCCGCTCGCCCGAATTCTCGAGCAGTTTGCATTGCACTCCAAATCTCTGGCCATCGTCGCACGAGGTTTCGAGGATGCAGCGCGCAGCACGCTGACGGCTAACCGCGCCGCGCTTCGAATGCATGTCCTCGGATTGATTCCGTCCGAGGTGGGCGAGCAGGCCATGCATCTGCTCGACGACCTTTGCGCGGCCACGGGTGCCACAGTGATAAGCGAAGAGACCGGCACGTCGATGGCACATGTTCGCCCATCAATGCTGGGACGCACTTCGCGGCTGATTCTGGAGCGCGGTCGCGCCATATTTTCTGAACCCAACGGCGATGTGAATGCCATTCATGCGCGACGCGCATTGTTGTCTTCGCAGGCTGCGTCCCAGCGGTACCTAGCGTTAGACCGGGAAAAACTTCAAAGACGCGCTGCAAGACTTGCGGGCAGCTGGGGCATTCTGCGGATAGGCGGTCGTACGCATTGGGAGGCGGAGCAACGGGTCGGAAGCGCTCGCGCTGCGCTCGCGGCGCTGGCCGCTTCGAGAGCCTCCGGTGTCGTCGAGGGAGGCGGTCAGGCACTTCTCTCAGTGGCCGCATCACTCATGAAGTTGAAGGTGAGCAGCGATGGCGACGTACGCCGTGCGGCACTCGACTGCATCGCCGCGGGCTGTCGTGCAGTGGCCGCACAATTGACCGCTAATGCGGGTGGCAGCGTCGTGGAATCTGAATTCAAGTATCGGTCGGTCGACCCTCTGTCGACCACCGTTGCCATCTTGCAGCGCGCGATTTCGGTTGCTGCAACCATGCTGACTGTCGAGGTTTTGATATGTTAAGAGTGAGCAGCGAAAAAGCCGGGTACGCTCAGACTCTGGTTTCTTCTATGGGTATGTCAGCCAACGTGAGACAAGATGCCCGCGAGGTCCCCGAACGTGCCAAAGGACAGGACGATTACATCCTTCGGGCGGTTGACCTGGTTCATCAGTATGGTGCGGTAACAGCGCTTGACCATGTATCTCTCGAGGTCAGGCGCGGCGAGTTTCTGACGATTCTCGGGGAGAGTGGCTCGGGAAAAACGACCATGTTGCGTGTGATATCGGGCCTCGAGAAAGTGTCGCACGCGGCGCAACTCACGCTTGATGGCGTTGATGTCCGCGACGTGCCCGCTGCGAAGCGCAACTGCACGACGGTGTTCCAGAGCTATGCACTCTTTCCCCACATGTCAGTAGAGGAAAACGTCGGCTATGGCTTGAAACTGCGCGGCGTAGGCAAGGATGAATGCAGGCGTCAGGCGAACGACGCACTGTCCATGGTTCGTCTGGCTGGAAAGAGTACCCGGCGCATCGGCCAGCTTTCCGGTGGCGAGCGCCAGCGTGTCGCACTGGCTAGAGCCATTGTGACGCGACCGGCCATCCTGCTTCTTGACGAACCTCTCGGCGCATTGGACGAAAAACTGCGATACGACATGCAGGCCGAACTGGTCGACATACATCGCGCGCTCGGCATGACCTTCATCTACATTACCCACAGTCAGGAAGAAGCTTTGACAATGAGCGACCGCATCATTCTGATGCGCCGTGGGCGCATCGAACAACGTGGTACTCCTGAGAATCTTTTCGACCGTCCGTCAAGCCGTTTTGCGGCGGAGTTCATGGGCTTCGACAATCTTCTGCCCTGTACCGTTCAGGCGGTCGCAGAAAACGGTGAAGCGACGGTCAATTTCAACGGTACAGAGTTGCGCGGTGTATGCGCGTCCGGGGCCGGCTTCGGACAAGGCGACACCGCATTGCTCGCAGTTCGGGCAGAACGCCTGACGCCAGTCACGGAAGGTTGGGTTGTCGGCGATACCAATCTGATTGCGTGCTCACCCATTGAGCATGTCTATCGC
>JBEKNG010000946.1:0-2573 GCA_049523075.1 Paraburkholderia sp. | reverse complement strand
CGGCAGCGGCGGTAACGGACGTTAGAGCCAGGGGAACGGAGCCCCCAAGCCGTTCCCTCCCCGCACGCCGGACTCCGTCGCGGCAACCCCTTCCGGCAAGTGCAGGCGGTGGCGCCCCGGTCCCCCGGCCGAGCGTCACCGCCCGGGCCGGGACACATGACTATCAATAACGTCAATTACGTGCATCCGGGCTGACGCAAGCCGGATGCCCCCCAGACCGGCTGGAACCGTGCAGGTCTCATCGATCGTCGATGATTTCGTCGGCGACGCTGCTCAGGTCAGCGAAGATTCGCTCAAGCGGACCCCCGCCGAAGCGGCCATGCTCGGCTCCGTCCATCTGCATCACGCCGGCAACTAAACGCGGCCTGCATTCAGAGCATTTCGAGCGACCGCTTGCTGCGCGGAGGCCTGAAGTAAGCATCGATAGTCGCGAGCTCGTCAGCACCCAGTTGCAATTCGAGCGCGCGATAGTTGTCACGCACATGCTCGATGCGCCCTGCTTTCGGAATCGCGAACACGCCTGGCTGCTGCAGCGCCCAGGCCAACGCCACCTGAAACATGGAGACACCACGCGCATCGGCAATCTCGTTGAGCGGCGAGCGCTTCGGCAAGCGCGCGTGATCCACCGGGCTATACGCCATTGCCGGCATGTTCCGTTCGGCGAGCCATGGCAACAGATCGAACTCCGGACCGCGACGCGCGACGTTATAGAGAATCTGATTGGTCGCACACGCGTCGCCGCCCGGTACAGAGATCAGCTCCTCCATATCGTCGGTGTCGAAGTTGCTGACACCCCAGTGGCGGATTTTGCCCGCCCGGCGCAAGGCCTCGAAGCCTTCGACCGTCTCTTCCAGCGGCACCGAACCGCGCCAATGCAGCAGATATAGGTCAAGGCGGTCGGTCTTCAGGCGTTTGAGGCTCTGCTCGCAGGCGGCCTGCACGCCGCGCCGGCTGGCATTGTGCGGATAGACCTTGCTGACGAGAAAAACGCGCTCGCGCAGTCCCGCCAGCGCCTCGCCGAGCAGGCTTTCCGTCGCGCCGTCGCCGTACATCTCGGCGGTATCGATGAGCGTCAAGCCGAGCTCGACCCCGACGCGTAACGCCGCGATCTCCGCGGCGCGGCGCGCAGGTTGCTCGCCCATCTCCCAGGTGCCCTGGCCGAGCTTCGGAATACGCTCGCCGTCGGGCAAGCTCACAGTGGCGATGGCGGTCGTCATGATTTCTCCTTTGATAGGTAAGAGCCGGTTGCCGACGGCCGGTTCCAGACGGCCCGTCACGGACGGCCGGCAACCGATTGGTTTGCCAGTTTATCCGCTAGTGGATTGTCAAATCGGCCACCCAGGCAAAAGCCCGCTATAACACAGCGCGCCAATGTCATAGAATTGCCGCTTGCCCTTCTTGCGTCTGCCACATGACCTCTGCCTCGGAAGACCGCTGGCGCGACCTGCGCCCGGACCCGGAAAACGATACGCCGCTTTATCTGCAACTCGCTCGCAAGCTCGGCAACGCGATTCATGAAAACCGCTGGAACGCAGGCGAAGCGCTGCCGTCCGAGCGCGTGCTGTCGGACGCGCTCGGCGTCTCGCGGATCACCGCGCGCAAGGCAATCGCCCTACTTGTCGAACAGGGTTTGATCCGCCGTACCCAGGGGGCGGGCAGCTTCATCACGCCACGCTATGAAGACCCCCTCTCGCGCCTGTCGAGTTTCAGCGAAATGTTACGGCGGCGCGGCTTCAGTCCGAGTTCACAATGGATCTCGCGCGAGATCATGCCCGCCAATCGCGATGAAGTCATTCAACTCGGCTTGTCGCCGGCGGCCGCAGTGACCCGCCTGCGGCGCCTGCGTCTTGCCGACGGCATCGTGATGGCGGTCGAGAACTCAACCTTCCCAGCCGCGGTGATTCCCGATCCGCAGGCGATTGGCGATTCGCTGTACAGCTATCTCGAACAGCGCGGCCTCGGGATCGTGCGCGCGTTGCAGCATTTTCGCGCCGTCAACGCGAGCGACGAGATTGCGCAGCAGATGAGCATTGCGCCGAACGAGGCGCTGCTGCTGATCACTCGTGTCGGCTATACCACCGAGCAGCGCGCAATCGAATTGACCGATACCTATTGCCGCAACGACTACTACGATTTCGTCGCTGAGTTGCGCAAGTAGCGCACCCAGTCATCGGGCAAGCCGCTCAGGCAGCTCAGCCACTCCGGCAACGATGATTCGAAGCCCCGCAGCGCGGCCCGGCTCCAGCGCGCCGGCCGTGATCAGTCGGCCCACGCTGCTGCGTCGGTGCCGATCGGCACGGGTGGCCGGCTGTAGAACGCCGGCGTCTCCGTCAGACGTTCAGCGGGCAAGGTCCCACGAATCCGGCCGAACGGGGAATCGACGCTTTCCATGCAGTCCTGCACGTCCTCGTACGTGACCTCGGGCAAGCGCCAGCCGTCCTCGATCTGCCCCATCGATTGCAGCCAGCGCCCAGTCTGCGCCAACGACACGCGCACATGCCAGCTACCGCCCTCGGTGGCCCGGCGCGCCAGTGCGACCATCGCACCGAACGCCGCGAGATAGCCGGTGGCGT
>JBEKNG010000945.1:0-2579 GCA_049523075.1 Paraburkholderia sp. | reverse complement strand
ACTTGGATACCGGTGCGATCGTCGAGTTGAATCGCGCGCAGGCGGACGATCTTCAGTTTCCGCTCGTCAAGTTCGCCGACGATGAGAAGATCGTCGAGACGTTCGACATGGACAAATACAGCCGTGACGACGATGCGCTCGAAAAGTATCCGCACGTTAAGGAGTGGCTGTCGCTCACGCCGAAGAAAATCCGCGAGCTCGGGATTGATCCGGCCAAAGGCGCGGGGCAGATTCGCGCAGTGTCGCGGCTCTATCTGTTCGACAAGTACACGAAACTGCGCGACAAGATTCGTCTCAAGCTGCGCACGCTGAAGGCGGGTCTGTCGCACGAGCGCCAGCTGGCCGAACTCGGGTTGCGGATGGAAACCAGCAAGTTCCGGGTGGTCGTGGTCGCGTCGGTGGCGGGCGGCACGGGTTCGGGCGCGTTTCTCGATGTGGGTCTGCTCTCGCGCTGGCTCGCGAAAACTGAAGTCGGTCACGCCGACGTCGAACTGATGCTGTTCTTGCCGACCGGCTATGCGGACAAGAACAAGGATCGCACGGCCGCGAACGGCTATGCCGCGCTGATGGAACTCGAATCGGCAATGATGGGCAACAAGGGTTATGTGGGCCGCTGGGACGCCTACGATCAACCCGAGTTGCCGCGCGAGCCGTATCAGGAGGTGTATCTGATCGACTCGGGCAACCTCGCGCAGCAGAACACCAAGGACATCAACGATGTCTATCACATGGTCGCCGACGCGTTGTTCGAAGATTTCGCGTCCGGCGACTTCGCGCGGCGCAAGCGCTCGGTTGCCGTGAATCAGGCGCAACACAAGAACTTCCTGCACGACGCGTTGGTACCGCGCAACCGCTTCGCCGACATGCGTCTGTCGTATTCGAAGCGCTTCTCGGCATTCGGCCATGCGGTGCTCGACACGCGCCAGGAAGCGCGCCGCGACGAGCTCGCGCATCGTTGGGCGGGCGCGATGCTGCAGGCATTCTTCGGTGTCGGCAGCGGGGACTTCGGCGCGAATCGCGCGACCGACAAGCAGCGCGATGAATTTATGGCGTCGTACGTCGCGTTGCGCCCGCTGCCATTCAGCGAATTCCCCGAGTTCTCGGACACGAAAATCGAACTGCAACGTTCGAGCGGCGAGTTCACCGACTACGCGATCACAACGGAGCTGCTACAAGACAAGCATGGCTCGCTGCTGAACGGCATCGAGCAACGCGTGAACACGCAGATCGACGCGATCCGCACCGGTTTCCAGCGCGCGGAATGGCCGACGCAACTGCGCGAAGCGATGAAGCTGCTCGAACGCGACGCCGTTCGCGACCAGGATTCGACCGCCGATACCACCGAGGATCGCGTGACCACGCGTCGTCGCGAGGCATTCGAGCGGATCAAAAAAACCGTGCGGGACCAGCTTTACGCATATCTCGACAATAAGGACTTCGGCGGCCTCGAATACGTGCTGTCGCTGGTCGAGCAAATCAAGGACCGCCTCGAAACGCAGGGCACTGGCCTGATCGCCGCGCTCGAAACCAATGCGGAGCGGTATCGCGAGATCAAGGAAGCGGTGCGCAGCCGCGAGTACGAACGACTGCTCGACAACCTCGCGCAAACCCGCCCGGGTCTTTTCGGCCTGGGCGGCGGCGACAAGCAGGCGAACACGGTACTCGACCATCTGCGCACCGAAATGGCCAACGCGCTGAAGTTCCATCTGCGCGCCAAGGCTGCAACCGAAGCCGCCTTGCTGATGCACGAGGTGTCGGCGTGGCTTGGTCGCAAGACTGGCATCGACGCGCAAGGGCGCGCGGTCTGGAGCGGTCTTGTCGGCGAGTTGCAGACTGGCCGCGACCAGGTGCTCGGCATGCTGAAGGATTTGCAGAACGCCAATGCGATCCTGCAGCAAGACCTGACCAAGCAGCACAGCACGATGATCGTCGTGCCGGCTGCGATTCGCGAAGTGCAGATGCCCGCGGCGCAGCAACTGCGCGAATGGGCCGATGACGCATTCAAGGATCTTGGCGGCTCGAAGGTGCTGTTCCCGATGCTCGCGGAAGCGGATCAGCGCACTGAGATTCTCATCAAGGTCAAACGGATGGCTGAGCGTCAGTTGACCGCGCTGAGCGCGATCGATCCGGCAGCTAATGCGACCGATCCTCTGGTGGATGCGCTCGACCAGATGCCGCCGGGACAGCGCGCCGAATATTTCCGCAAGCTGCTGGCGTGCGCGATGCCGTGGATCGACGCGAATCTTGGCGGCGATTTTGCGCTTAACGCCGACCAGTACAAGTGCTTTATCGGCGTGAGCGGTGCAGACGAATTCCGTCGCAAGTTCGGCGCAGAAATCGATGCAAGCGTGCCGACGCACGCGGGTATCACGCCAGCGCAGATTTCGGTCGTTGAGACTGGCATGCCGGGTCGCGCGGTGTGTTATTGCGAACTGTCGGGCGTGCCGATGACGGTGCTGCGCGGATTGGAAGGATGGCGCACCAGCTACCGCAAGGAATCTGAAAAGAGCCCGACGCACACGCACATCGATTCGACGCAATTCAGCCACCCGATGGCGCCGACCACCGACGAAATCAAC
>JBEKNG010000944.1:0-2591 GCA_049523075.1 Paraburkholderia sp. | reverse complement strand
CAGAAACAGCCGCAGAAAGACCAGGGCCACGAAATGTAATAGCCAGGGCCGACCACCCGGTTATCGTGGAGACTCTATGTTGTCGCATGCTCGCATGGCTTGACCTACGATGCGTCCCGCTTGCGCGCGTGCCGCACGCGCAGGATTGCGACCTGTTCGCCGGTGACGCGGTAGACGACGATATAGTTGGGCCGCACAACCAGCTCGCGCGTGCCGACGACGCGGCCGGCACGATAGCGGTTAGGGTAGGTCGAGAGGGTGTCGGCCTTCGCGCGGATCGTCCGGGCCAGCTCGATCGCGGCGCCTGGACTGTCCTCGCTGATGTAGTCGATGATCGACAGCAATTGCTCTACGGCACGCGGCAACCACACTACGATCATGCGCGAGCCTTGCGTCTGGCCTTCTTCTCGATCTGCGCGACCTTCGCATCGAGCAACGCCATCACGTCAACGTGAGCAATCTTCGTCACCTTCGGATCATCGGCCTCGGCCAGCGCCTGCAGCACGTCGGCCTCGAACTCGGCGGCCTCGTCGGCGCGCTGGTGTGTCGCCTTCATGTGCGCGGCCTGGTCGGGCCGGCACCAGGCCTTCGCCTTCGGCGCGCGCGTGTCCCACTCCTCGAGCGCGAAACGCCCGGTAGCGACGCCCAGCTCGCGCACGACCTTGAGCGCCTGGCCGGGATCACGGAACGAGCGGCGCTCCCGGCCGTTCGATGTGACCAGCTCGGCCACGCCCGATTCGCGTGTCTCAAGCTCGATGTAAAACGCGCCCTTGTCGGCACGCAGGATCGCGGACAGCACACCGCCCGCCTTGACGGCAGCGCTCGCTTGCGAGAGATCAAAACTGGCTCGGCGCATGGCACCTCCCTTAATCTGTGATGAGTTCCGGTCGCCATGCGCGTATCACGGCCTCGAATTGCGGGCCGTAGCCCAGCGTGTCTGGATAGCTGTTCGCCCGTGTGGCGAGCTGGAACACCACGCACAGATCCTCGGCTATGTCTTCATCGAGACCCCAGCCGGTCGTGATGTCGTACTTGCCGCACTCGCTGGGGTTCCACCACGCAAGCAAAAAATCGGCTACGCGGCGGGACTGGTGGGTGTCGCCCTGGGCGTGCTTCAGAAGGTTTTCAAGCGCCTGCTTTTCAGCGGGCGTCATCTGTTCGGGTCGCATCATTACTCCTTCAGGCAGCCAGGGAACGCGCCAAGTCCACCGTCCATATTTGACCAGTTATGAATTTCGGTGCCGCCATTGTCCAGGTCGCCGATAAGATGCTCAAGACCGCCGAGCACCTGATGCGTGTTCAGGGTGCCAGCCTTGTGCGCCTCAAGCACGTTCCTGAGCATACGGCTCATTCGGGTGTGATCCTGATTGGTAAGTAAGCCTTTGCGCATCGTCGTTCCAGAGTAGCAGGGAAAGTCACAGTTTATTATATTTTACGCCACACAGTCTTATATTTCGTGCTGTTCAGTGTCTGGACAGCGAGGCAGGGAAGGGTGAGCCTTTACGGGACAAGGGGTTACGCGCGGACTTGACATAAAATGTCGTGTCACCCATTTGCCGTTCGTGCGCTCTCAAGTCAATTTACTTTTAAAGTACTTTAGAGTACTTTTTGAGTATTGCCCCTGGAGACCGCCATGTCTTATCCGCTCGATTCATTTGTTGCCGTGCCCCTGTCCGCTGAACTGTATGCCCGTGTGGCCGCCCGCTTTCCGTCGCGCGTAAGTTCGCTCATCGAGGATGTGCTCAATGACTTCCTCGAACGCACCGCCGACGATGACGGCCAGGCTCCGCGTACCGGCGTGAGGTGGGAAAGCCTCTTTCTGCCCAGCGGCACGCTCGCCCGCACGCGCTATCACGGCGAGGAAAAGCAGGCCGAAGTGATCGACGCCGAGATTGTCTGGCAGGGCGAGGCCTATCCGTCGTTCGGCCGTCTTGCCAATGCCATGCGCGGCGACACCAGCAACAATGCGTGGAAAGTGCTGGAACTGAAGCGGCCGACTGACGCGCAGTGGCAACCGGCCTATCTGCTGCGTAACTGAATCCGCGTTTCTCAGTCGGTTCCATCCGTCCTCGCGCTACACTAAGACCGGTGTCAGTCGGTTCGGAGGACTGGCACGACTGGCTGCGCGGACGCTTCCCGCGTTGAATCGTTGCAATAACCAACTACACAGAGGCCCTATGGCGGAAGCGTTGAGGACGGTGACGGTGGCTTACCTAGCCCGCGCGGAGCGTGAGCGCCAGATGATTCAGGAAGGTTTGGACGATGTGACCGCAGGCAGGTTGATATCAATGGTCGCGCTGGAACACTGGGCCGACAGCCTGGGCACCGATCATGAGCTTCCCTTGCCATGATGAAAAAATCCTACGGAATTGCGATCAAGGAACGCTCCACGCCTGTTAGCCCTGTCGAGATGAAGCTGACGGGCAGCGAAGGGACCAAGGCCGTGATTAATGCCGCCAAGCGGGTCATCGCGACACACGAAAAGGTCATCAAGGCGCTTGCCAAAAGATGACGTGTCACCCTTTTGCCAGGCCGGGCACGCACCGCCCAGGCACACCCTCATTTAGAGCATTCACTCTAAACACCCCGTT
>JBEKNG010000943.1:0-2597 GCA_049523075.1 Paraburkholderia sp. | reverse complement strand
AACTGTCCCAGCGCGGGGCCTGCTCGCGCCAGCAGCGCCAGGCCGTGCGCGTGTCGCCGAGCAGCGCATAGCTCACGGCGGTCAGGCGCGCGGGAAACCAGTTGAGGCCATCGTCGATTCGTGCGGCGGCCCAACCGAAGCGCAGATAACGCGGCGTGCGATAGCCCCACATGGCATCGAGCGTATTGGCGAGGCGGAACGCGAGCGCGCCAGGACCGCCCGCCACCGCGAACCAGAAGAGCGCGCCGAAGATCGCATCGTTGCCGTTTTCGAGCGCCGATTCGACGGCGGCGCGCGAGAGCGCGGCTTCGTCGGCAGTAGCAGTCTCGCGTGACACGATGCGCGCGGTCAGCATGCGTGCCTCGGCGAGATTGCGTTGTGCGAGCGCGCGGGCGATCGGCGCAATGTGATCGTTGAGACTGCGTGCGCCGAGCGCGAACCACAGCAGCAGGACATGCGCCGCGCAGGCCCATGCGAACGGCAGGACCGCGACGAGCCACGTGGCGATCAGCACCGGTGGCAACACGGCGAGTCCCCATGCGAGGATGCTCATGAGCCGTCCGCGCCGCCCGGTGTTCAGCCACGCTTCGATCCGCATGGCGAGCTTGCCGAACGCAACCAGCGGGTGTGCCGTGCGCGGTTCGCCGAGCCAGCGGTCCACGGCGACACCGGCGGTCGCCAGCGCGGCGATCAGGGGCAGCGACAGCATGGCTAGCGGGCCGCCGTCTTGAGCGCGAGCGGCAGGCCCGCGACCATCATCGTGACTTGCATGCTCAACGCCGCGATGCGCTGATTGAGGCGCCCGAGTTCGTCGACGTAAAGACGTGTCGCTGCACCGAGCGGCACGACGCCGAGACCAATCTCATTGCTGACGACGATGATCTTGCCGGTGGCCGCGCCAAGCGCCGCCTCGAAGGCCGCAAAACGCGCGAGGTAAGCGTCGCTGGGGGGCGTGCCGTCGGGTGGACACAGCAGGTTGGCGAGCCACAAGGTCAGGCAGTCGATCAGGATGCAGTGGCCGGGCGCATCGGCCTCGGCGACAGCCGCCGCGAGATCCACGGACGCTTCGAGCAGCTGCCAGTGCGCCGGACGCCGTGCGCGATGATGGGCAATGCGCGCGGCGAATTCTGCATCGTCGGCGCGTTGCGCGGTGGCGATATAGGTGACGGGCCGCGCGCTGTCGCTCGCGAGCTGTTCGGCATGCACGCTCTTACCTGAGCGGGCGCCGCCGAGAACGAAGGTGAGGTCGCGAGGAATCATGGCGTGATTGTACCGGTGCGCCTTGGTGCGATGGGATAATGCCCGCTTCAGACAACCAGCCGGGCCTTCTGTTTCGTGACGATGGTAAAGACTTCGAACTTGCCTGATGGGGTGCACGTGCCGCGCGGCACGCTGATGATCCAGGGTACCACCTCCGATGCGGGCAAGAGTACGCTCGTCGCGGGCCTGTGCCGCCTCGCGCGTCGCGCCGGCGTGCGGGTTGCGCCGTTCAAGCCGCAGAACATGGCGCTCAACAGCGCGGTGACGGTGGATGGCGGCGAGATCGGCCGCGCCCAGGCTTTGCAGGCGGTCGCGGCGGGCATTGCCGCGCACACCGATCTGAACCCCGTGCTGCTCAAGCCAACCAGCGATCGCGGTGCGCAGGTGATCATCCACGGCAAGGCGCGCATGAATCTCGATGCGCGCGCCTATCACGACTACAAGCCCGTGGCCTTCGAAGCGGTGCTGGAATCGTATGCGCGTCTGCAGGCCAGCTACGACACGATTTTCGTCGAAGGCGCTGGAAGTCCTGCAGAAATCAATCTGCGCGACCGCGATATCGCCAATATGGGCTTTGCCGAGGCAGTGGATTGTCCTGTCGTGCTGGTGGCGGATATCGATCGCGGCGGGGTGTTCGCCCATTTGACCGGGACATTGGCGTGCTTGTCGGAGAGTGAGCAGGCGCGCGTCTGCGGTTTCATCATCAACCGGTTTCGCGGGGATATCAGCCTGCTCAAGCCGGGGCTCGACTGGCTCGAAGCGCGAACCGGCAAGCCGGTGCTCGGCGTGGTGCCGTACCTGCATGGCCTTACGCTCGACGCCGAAGATATGCTGCCGCGCGAACTGCGCGCTGCCCAGGCGGCGGGCGCCGCAGCGCGCAGGACCTTGCGTGTGGTCGTGCCGGTGCTGCCGCATATCAGCAATCACACTGATTTCGACGCGTTGCGCGCTCACCCGCAGGTCGATTTTCACTACGTGCGCAGCGGGACGCCGCCGCCCGCCACCGATCTCATCATCCTGCCAGGCTCGAAGAATGTGCAGGGCGACCTGGCGTTTCTGCGCGCGCAGGGTTGGGATCAGGTGCTGCAACGCCACCTCCGGTACGGCGGCAAGGTCATCGGCATTTGCGGCGGCATGCAGATGCTGGGGCGCGAAGTGGCCGATCCGCATGGCGTCGAAGGGGCGCCGGGAAGCGTCGCGGGTCTCGGCTGGCTCGATTACTCGACCACGCTGACGCGCGACAAGACGCTGAAGAATGTGACGGGTTGCCTCACGCTGCCGGGCGCGGCAGACGTGGCCGGCTACGAGATTCACATGGGCGAGACTGAAGGCCCGGC
>JBEKNG010000942.1:0-2602 GCA_049523075.1 Paraburkholderia sp. | reverse complement strand
ATCGTGATGGCTTTGCAGACCATCGTGGCGCGCAATGTCGATCCGTCGCAACCGGCGGTCGTGACGGTTGGCTCGATGCACGCGGGCACCGTGAACAACGTGATTTCCAGCACCGCCAGGCTCGAATTGAGCATACGTTCGTTTAGTCCGGAGATCCGCGCGCTGCTGAAAAAGCGCGTCATCGAGCTGGCTGAGAGCCAGGCGCAGAGTTATGGCGCCAAGGCGCTTGTCGAGTACATCGAAGGTTACCCGGTGGTGGTCAACTCGGATGCGGAAACGGAGTTCGCGATCGAAGTCGCCCGCGAGCTGGTGGGCGACGACAAGGTGGTCGCGCAAACCGACATCCTGATGGGTAGCGAAGACTTCGCGTTCATGCTGCAAAAGCGGCCGGGCACGTTTCTGCGCATCGGTAACGGCGTAGGTGAGGATGCCTGCATGGTGCATAACCCGCACTACGATTTCAACGACCGCAATCTGACCGTCGGCGCGGCGTACTGGACGCGGCTCGTCGAGCGCTATCTGGGACAGTGACGCAGCAGGAGGGCCGGTGGTTGCGCACGCAACTGACTATCAGGAAGGCGCATGATGAGCAGCATGACCCATGCAGTCGATGCAAACCGGCCCGCTAACCGTGGCGCTATCGCCGCGGCCGTGATCGGCAACTGGCTCGAGTTCTTCGACTTCACCGTGTACGGCTTTTTTGCCGTGATCATCGGCAAGCTGTATTTCCCGTCGACGGATTCGACCACCTCACTGTTGCTTTCGGTGGCGACCTTTGCTGTGGGCTTCATCACCCGGCCGCTCGGCAGCGTGGTGCTCGGCGTGTACGCCGACCGCAAGGGTCGCAAGGCGGCGCTTACCCTGACAATCATGCTGATGGCGCTCGGCACCGGCATGATTGCGATTGCGCCGACTTATGCGCAGATCGGTCTCGCGGCACCGTTGCTGATCGTGCTCGCGCGGCTCGTGCAGGGCTTCTCCCAAGGCGGCGAGTTCGGCGCCGCGACTTCGACCTTGATGGAACGGGGCGACGTCAAGCGGCGCGGTTTCCGGGCCAGTTGGCAGCTTGCCACCCAGGGCGGAGCGGCGCTGATGGGCTCGGGGATTGCGGCGGCGTTGTCCGGAGCGTTGCCGAAGGAGTCGCTCGAAAGCTGGGGCTGGCGCGTGCCGTTCGTAATCGGCGTACTGATTGCACCCGTAGGCCTGTATCTGCGCCGCCGTCTCACCGACGATGCGCCGGGCTCGCATCATCACGGACTGCAGCGCGGGGTGCTGCGCGAGTTGTTCGCGGGGCATGCGCGTACGCTGCTGTTAATCACCATGGCGGTGATGGGGGGTACCGTGTCGACGTACATCCTGACGTTTTATATGCCGACGTATGCAATCCACTCGCTCGGTCTGCCGATGTCGCTGTCGATGCTGGTGGGTGTCGCCTCGGGTTGCGTGGTGCTGGGCATGTGCCCATTGTTCGGACTGCTATCCGATCGCATCAGGAGCCGCAAGCTGCCTATCCTGATCGGGCGCGGCATGCTGGTCCTGCTGCTGTTTCCAGCGTTCATGCTGATGAACCGTCATCCGACGCTCTCGGCAATCATGCCGCTGACCGCGCTGATGCTGGTGTTTTACTCGATGGGCTCAGCGTCCGAGTTTGCGCTGATGTGCGAATCGTTTCCGCGACATGTGCGGGCCACGGGCATTTCGATTGCGTATGCGGTGAGCGTCTGCGTATTCGGCGGCACGGCACAACTGGTGGCGACGTGGCTAGTCCGGGCGACTGGCAGCAAGCTCGCGCCGGCGGGCTATGTGGCGGCGTGCGTCATCGTTTCGCTGATCGCGGTGTCGAAGCTGCGTGAGACCGCGGACAAGGCGATTGATTGAATTGGCAACGGGATGGTAAATGAGGCGGTAATTGATGCGGTCCCCGCCTCTACCCGCGCCGTGCCACCAGATCCGACACGTTCTGCGCCGCCGCCTGCAACGGCTCCAGAAACGCCTTCACCATTTGCCTGGCCGAATTACGCTGCGCATTGCCGCTGATATTCATTGCGGCAATCACACGCCCCTGGCGGTTGCGGATGGGCGCGGACAGGGAAATCAGCCCGCCTTCCAGTTCCTGATCGACGATCGCCCACCCTTGGCGACGCACCAGGGCGATCACTTTCTTCAGCTCTTCCTTGTCGGTGACCGTGCGTGGCGTGTGGGCATATAACGGTGTCGAGCCGAGCGTGGCCTCGAGCGCCTCGTCGTCGAGCGCGGCCAGCAGCACGCGGCCCATCGAGGTGCAATACGCTGGCAGGCGACTGCCGATCGACAGGTTGATGGTCATGATCTTGTGGGTCGGCACGCGCAGCACATAAACGATCTCGGTGCGATCGAGCACGGCCGCCGAAACGCTCTCGTGGACGCGCGCCGAGAGTTCTTCCATCACCGGTTCGGCGAGATTCCAGAACGGCATCGAGGTCAGGTAGGCGAAGCTGAGATCGAGAATCTTTGGCGTCAGGCGGAACAGGCGCCCCTCCGTCTCGACATAACCGAGCGTCTGCAAGGTCAGCAGAATGCGCCGCGCCCCCGCCCGCGTGAGACCGGTGGCGGCGGCGACGTC
>JBEKNG010000941.1:0-2606 GCA_049523075.1 Paraburkholderia sp. | reverse complement strand
GCTGATCTACGCGACGTCGAACCGGCGCCATCTGCTGCCCGAGTACATGAGCGACAACGAGACGTACAAGCACACGTCCGATGGCGAGATTCACCCCGGTGAAGTAGTCGAAGAGAAGATATCGCTGTCCGAGCGCTTCGGTCTGTGGGTCAGCTTCTATCCGTTCAAGCAGGACGACTATCTGACGATCGTCGGGCATTGGCTGCAGCATTTCGGCTGCGATGCCGGGGAGATCGAGGCGGCACGTGGCGACGCGCTCGTGTGGGCGCTCGAACGCGGTTCGCGCTCGGGACGCGTGGCGTGGCAGTTTGCCCGCGACCGCTCCGGCCGGAAGTCGCAGGCATGACGGACTCGACGACCTCTGCGAGGCCTGCGGTGAACCCGGACGGGCGCCCGGTCACGGAAGTGGCCGTGGGTGTGCTGGTGCAACCGGACGGGCGCTATCTGCTCGCCCAGCGCCCGGCCGGCAAGCCCTACGAAGGGTATTGGGAATTTCCAGGCGGCAAACTGGAGCCCGGTGAGTCGGTCGAGGCGGCGCTGGCGCGTGAACTGCACGAGGAGCTGGGAATCGAGGTCAAGGCGAGCCACCGTTGGCATACGCTGGAGCACGATTATCCGCATGCTTACGTGCGCCTCTACTTCTGCAAGGTGACGCAGTGGACCGGGGAGCCTCACGGGCGGGAAGGCCAGGCGTTTGTCTGGCAATCGCTGCCGGCCGAGGTGTCGCCATTATTGCCGGCAACCATTCCGGTGCTCGAGTGGCTCGCAGCCGAATAGCGGCGGCAAGGACGTAAAAGCGACGTGGCCTTGTATCGGCCGCGCGTTGTACACCGCTGGCCGTTCAGAGCGCGCCTTGAGTCTCCCGACTCCCCCGGCGCCAGCCGGGTCAGGATCTCGTCATACGGCGAAACCGGCGCGTGGTGCGGCGGTCGCCGGCTCAACCGTGCCTAATGCGGCCGGTCGCCGGCCCAACCGCGCCTAATGCGGGTTGTAATCGCCGCTCGGCTCGTCGTCAGACGGCGCTTCTTCATCGGTGCCGCCGATCCTGTATTTCTCTGCGGCCCAGGCGCCGAGATCGATCTGCTTGCAGCGCTCGGAACAGAAGGGGCGGAAGCGGTTCTCGGGTGTCCAGCGGACATCCTTCGCGCACGTTGGGCATTTAACGACAGTGATCATTCGGTCAGACAGTCAATCGCAAACGGGACAAGTTTCTAATATAGGGCCATTTTCGCTGCTTGAAAGGCGCAGCCCCGTCATGGCGTAGCGGCTTACAAACTGCAAAGCGTGAGCTGGAACGGAACGTCCACATCGACCGCACGCGGTCGCAGGTCGCCGTCCTGCACGGTGAAACGCACCCACAGCATGTACTTGTTGGCGCTTGCCTCGGGAATCACGCGCAACTCCGGCGAGACGCGCACCTGCATCAACTGATACGAGCGGCCCGATAGCATCTGCTGGTAGCTGCCCTGCATCGCCATTACCTTCGAGGCCTGACCCGATTCCCGCGCAAGACGCAAGACGATCGTGGCGGCGTCGCGCAACGGCAGGAGCGGGGTCACCCACTTGGCGATGTCCTGACGGCGCTGGTCCGGATGGGTCTGTTGCCAGGCGTAGTACGACGGCAGGTCGAACTTGCAGGTGCCGCCCGGGATGATCGCGCGGCTGCGGATGCTTGCCAGCCACTCGTTGTCCGCCAGATGCTGGCCAGTCTTGCCCTGCATCTGCGAAAGTCCCGAGAGGGTCTGCTCAATCTCGCGGAGCACGGCCTCTAACGCGTGCTGCTCGATGCCTGGGTTGCCGCGGAACGGCGCAAGCGTTTGCCGTTGCCGCTCCAGTTCCTTCATCAGATCCGACTTCAGATCCGCGCGACCGGCGACTTCAGAGATTTCGAACAGCGTCGTCAGCGCGACGTGGTGTTCCCTGGCATCGTCCTGAGTCAGAAAGAACGTGAAGCGCTCGAAGAGGTCTTCAAGGCGCAACAGCGTCCGGATTCGCTCGTTGAAGGGATACTCGTAAAGGATCAAGCGGGCTCGCCTCGGGCGTGGTCGGTGACGGGAATGCAGAACATTCTAATGCCGTGAGACTACCCAAGCAATCACACACTTTTCTGATGCGCTTTTGCATGTTTTTCCGCGTGTTTCGCGCCTGTTTGACTACGCTGTCCGTGCTTTATTGCGATAGTGGGGCAGGCTGCCGTCGTACTCTCGCGGGCGGTGCTCAAGTCTTACGCACCGGCCAGCGACAAATACCGGCGATGTTGCGCCTCGACTTGCACGCCGAGTTCCTCCACCGCGGTATTTTCGTTGACGATCACATCGTCCGCTGCGGCAAGACGCGCTTCGCGGGTCGCCTGGCGGGCGATGATCGCCAGAACCTGCTCGCGGCTGAAGGCGTTGCGGCGCATGACACGGGCGATTTGCGTCTCGACGCTGCAGTCCACCGTCAGGACCCGGTTCACGCGCGTTTTCCAGGCACCCGACTCAACCAGCAACGGGACTACCAGCATCACATACGGCCCACTGGCCTCGTGCCTTGCACGCTCGGTCTCGGTCCGGATCAGCGGGTGCGTGATGGCTTCGAGACGGCGGCGCGCATCCTCATCGCTG
>JBEKNG010000940.1:0-2611 GCA_049523075.1 Paraburkholderia sp. | reverse complement strand
CGCTTCTTTGCTGCTTCGCTCAATCGCCTTTGCGCCATGCCAGCTTGTCTCCATGATCGCCCTGGACATATAACGCTTGAGACGCTCTAAGGTTGTCATGATTTAAGGAAATATCAATAGAGCAAAATTAGCCAGCGCAGTGAATCGACTCAGTGCGTGAGGAGGCGCCGCCTGCGCGCAAGATCAGGCATCGACTGAGGCTGCGCCGGCAACCGGCTCAACGTCGTTCGAGGACAGGGTGTGCATTGATGCATACTCTTAACTTTGTTAGCCGATCGTCGTTGGATCCCCGATGCCAAGGAGCGGTCATGAAAAAAATACTGATGGGTGTCACTGGTAGCTTGATTCTCGGTGCTTGCAGCACAAGTAGTCCACCGCCTTTACAGGCCCAGTCGGCGACCAATCTGCTCGTCTCTTCCGCCGGCGTCTATAGCGGCGCGTTCTCGACGCGAGCACCCGTCACGCTGCTCTCGCTCTACGATGGGTCAGCCTACCTTTTCTATCAAAAGCCGGTGGCTGGTGTCATTGTCGTGCCGAACGGCCAACAGACGGACAACGGCCAATTCAACAGCCGGTCGGGCACCCAGTACAGTTTTGCGCCGAACGCGGGAGCATCGCCGGTCCAGGTGCAGATCGATTTCTCGCGATCGCCGAATGTGAGCGGCACGGTCGTCGCGTCCGACCAAGGGGCAACGCCCATGACTTTCTCCGCGACCCCGGAACCGTCTTTGGGACAAGGTTCTGGTCTCGGGGCGATCGCGGGCGAGTACAGCGGGCGGATGAGCTCGTTGCAGGGCAACGGGGTCGCGCAAATGCTCATCGCGCGCGACGGACTGCTGGCGGGCAGCACGTCGACTGGCTGCGAGTTTCGCGGCAGTGTTTCACCCGATAGTGGTGTCAATGCCTACAGGGCATCCCTCACGTTCAACGCTGCGCCTTGTGCCGTGCCGAACACCACGGTCACGGGGCACGCGCTGCTCCAGGAAGGCCGTCTGCTGATTGCATTGCCGAAGCAGGATCGTTCCGACGTTGTCGTGTTTGACGGCACGAGATGAGCCGGTACTCGTACTGTCAAGTGTGTTATTCGATTCGCAACCGAAAGCGGACTGTGCCAACTCTCTTGAATTGCGGTTGGAAGGCGCACGTGCGCGCCAAAGCGGTCGAAAGCCAGCGACTTTGTCCAGCCCCGGGCACGCGCGTTGCGTTCGGTACCATCATGGCGGCGAGAATGCCGCGCTACGATTGCGGAGGACACTATCATGAGACAAACCGTATTAGGCGTATTCGATAGCTACGCCGGCGCGCGCTCGGCGCAACGGACGTTGGGCGAGGCTGGCGTAGCCCAAGCCGATATTGCCATCTACTCGATGTCCAATGACGCACCCGTCGAAAAGGGGCCACGAGTTTATGCACCGGGCAGCGGCGATGTGCGCCATCACAACCCGGTATTCGATCAACTCGAGCAGTTGTTCGCACGGCTGTTTAAAAGTGGCCAGTATCCGCCGGAAACCGAAGATTACAGAGAATTGATCCGTCGCGGTGGAGCGGTCGTCAGCGCCGACGTTTCGGAGATGCAAGTCGATTTGGCGCGGGATTTGATGCGCCGTACTGGCGCAGCCGATATCGAGGAGCGCGCCAAAGTATGGCGAAATGGTTCCGTAGAGACCGGTTTTTCGGATCAGGCGTTACACCGGGGTAGCTCGACGACCCGCGATTCCTCCAGCCAGTACGAGCCGTCTTATTCTGCGCAGCAAGGCGATACGATCGCACACGGAGGACAGGTTGCGGGCACGGCGCCTTCGCTGGAGACAACGGAATATCGCGCCAGTCCGCGCGACGCGTCGCCGGTTCCGGCCGCACCGAGGGCATCCGCTAGCGAGGAGCCTGCGGCCGGAGGGACTGTAATGCAGGGTACTGCCACTTCTTCAGCTGGGGCGAAGATGGTCGGTGGGATGGAGCAGGTAACGACGCGTGCAGAGGCGCTCGGATCGACTGCATCCATGGAGAACGGGCAGCAGCTATCGAGTGCACCCGACGTCGGGATCACGGGTACGCCCTATGACGATGATTTTCGCGAGGACTATGATGCCCATTACGCGAGCACCGGTGCGTCGTACGACGAATATCAGCGGGCCTACACGCACGGAGCCACGCTCGGAAAGGACGAGCAGTATCGCGGACATGACTGGCAAGGGGTGGAAGCGAACGCTCGCGAGAATTGGGAGTCGCGCTACCCGGAAAGTGGGTGGGAACGATTCAAGGCTGCCGTGCGGCACGGTTGGGACCGGGTTACAGGCGGCTGATGTTCTTGTTCGGACCCCGGCGATCGCGGACGGTACCCGCGTCGACACCAACCTGCGTGACCCTAAACGGACAGTAGTTCCGTGAAGTTCGTCGAGTGATACTCGACCCAAGTGACGGTTCGGAGCGATTCATGAAGGTGACAGAGGCCGGCCACTGACTCATGCAAACCACATGCACCGCCCGAACCTCGCAACGTCGCGATCGGCAGCACGCGACCCCCGAGCGGCCTCTCGATGGGCTCCAAAGCGGTCCCTGGTCCGTACACCCGTAATTAGTCATCCTATGCGCCGGCCGTCTGGTTAGGGAC
>JBEKNG010000939.1:0-2611 GCA_049523075.1 Paraburkholderia sp. | reverse complement strand
GCGGCGACGCCATCGGCGTGTTGCTGACCGGCATGGGCCGTGACGGCGCGATCGGCCTGAAGGCGATGCGCGCCAAGGGCTACCGGACGATCGCCCAGGACGAAGCGAGTTCGGCGGTCTACGGCATGCCGAAGGCCGCCGCTGCGCTCGACGCAGCACGCCGGATCCTGCCGCTCAGCAGTATTGCCGCTGAACTGGTGGCGAACGTCAAACAATGAACGAAAGATTAGACACGAATGGCATAACGCGCGAGACGCGCGTTTCCGAAACAGGTACGAAAATGGCAATTGATCAAACTGGCTCGCCTGACCAGCGAGCCCACACGCAGGACGGCGCCGACGCGACGCTCGAAGCGGCACGGGCAGCGCTGCAGACGCTTGCTCCGGCCGATCAGCCGGTGATGGTGTTGCTGGTCGACGATCAGGCGATCGTCGCCGAGGCTGTGCGTCAGGCCCTTTCTGCGGAAGACGGCATCGACCTTCACTACTGCTCGCGCGCCGACGAAGCGATGCGGGCCGCCGTGCACACCCGGCCGACGGTCATCCTGCAGGATCTCGTGATGCCCGGCATCGACGGGCTGACGCTCGTCAAGGCCTATCGCGCGACGCCGTCCATCCGCGACGTGCCGATCATTGTCCTGTCGACCAAGGAGGAGCCCGTCATCAAAAGCGCGGCCTTCGCTGCAGGGGCGAACGATTACCTCGTCAAACTGCCGGATCGCATCGAACTGGTGGCGCGGATCCGCTACCACTCGCGTTCATACATCAACCTGCTGCAGCGCGACGAGGCCTACCGGGCGCTGCGCCAGTCGCAACAGCAACTGCTCGAAGCCAATCTCGAACTGCGTCGTTTGACGCACTCGGACGGCCTGACTGGCCTGTCGAACCGGCGTTACCTCGACGAGTACCTGAGCGCCGAATGGCGGCGCGGCACGCGTGACAAGGCGGAAATGTCGCTGTTGATGATCGATGTCGACAATTTCAAGCTGTATAACGACACCTACGGCCATGTAGCCGGCGACGAAGTGCTCAAGCGGATTGCCGCGACGGTGGAACGCTGCCTTGGTCGGCCAGGCGATCTCGCCGCGCGTTTCGGCGGCGAGGAGTTTGCGGTCGTGCTGCCAGGCACGCCACTCGAAGGCGTGCGCACGCTAGCCGAAAAGATCCGCACCGAAGTGGAGGCCCTGCAGGTGCCGCACGCGAACTCGTCGACGGGGCAATACGTGACGATCAGCATCGGCGGAGCGTCGCTGATACCCACTGCCGACTCGCCGATGACGTCGCTGATCGAAGCAGCGGATCTTGCGTTGTATAAGGCGAAGCGCGACGGCAAGAATCAGGTGGCGCTGACCGGAGACTGATGTCGCGCGCTTATTCGAGCGCTCATTTGACCGTCTGAATCACCTCGAAACCCTCGAATTCGGGATGTCCGAGATAGAGCGAGCGGGTTTCACCCCCGGCATTGCGGTGCGCCGCACGGAATGCGTCCGAGGTCGTCCAGAGTTCGAAGGCCGCATGATCGGCCCAGACCGTGTGACTCGAATACAGCACATGGTCTTCTTTCTGCGGCCCTCTCAGCAGATTAAATTCGATGAAGCCCGGCACCTCTTTCAGATGCGTGTCACGACTGGTCCAAAGCGTTTCGAACGCGCTCTCCGAGCCGAGAGCGACTTTGAAACGATTCATCGCGATGTACATGGTGAGTTCCTCACATCAAGACCCGGCTGCCCGCCAGCCCGGTTGTCGGGTTACGCGGGTAGGCCGGAAACAGGCTCGCCGCGCCAGCCAGGCGGCGCTGAGAGTCCGTAAGCGCCACGCAGCGCCTCCCCGGAGGGGTGGGGGCTGCGCGGGATCGACGAGGCGATCAGGAGGCGTTTACCGCGTCCTTGAATGCCTTGCCGGCAGTGAACTTCACCGTCTTGGCCGCAGCGATCTGGATTTCCGCGCCGGTTGACGGGTTACGGCCAACGCGCGCAGCGCGGGCGCCGGTCGAGAACGCTCCAAAGCCGATCAACTGAACGGTTTCTCCTTGAGATACCGCCTTCGTCACCGCTTCGATGATCGCGTCGATCGACTTGCCGGTGGCCGTCTTGCTTTCGCCCGTCGCAGCCGCAACTGCGTCAATCAGTTCCTGCTTGTTCATTGCACATCCTTTCTGTATTTGATAGAACCGGCACCCCTTAAACGGCGCCAGACCCGCCACCCTACCTCATTCAGGCGCTTCTGCGCAAACCCGCGGCGTCGTGAATGCCTGCCCGGATGGCGTCGCCACACGCCTTGACGGCTCACATTCCGGGCGCCAGAAGCCCCATTCGAGGGCACTGAGACGCCACTGGGGCGCCCGCCGCGAGCCCTTATCCTACCGCGTCTTGGACGACGGAAGCACGCCAGGCATGGCTTTGAGGGGTTGATACGACACTTACCCCTACCGTTGCGGCGTCTCGCAGCGGGGTTGCCGAAGGCTATCTGTAAGGCGTCAGCACGACGCCCCGGTTGAATTGACCAGTAAAATAACCCGATAGTTCGTAACGGTTCATAAAGGGTTGCAGTGGTTCCACAACAGCAGGGTTTTCTTCTGACTCGACATTGGCGTGACACGCCTGCTGGCACAG
>JBEKNG010000938.1:0-2611 GCA_049523075.1 Paraburkholderia sp. | reverse complement strand
CACGCTATACCCCTGGCCCGTTCCCAGGTTCACCACAAAACTCGCATCGTGCTTCACGAGCGCATCGAGTGCCGCGAGGTGCCCACGCGCCAGATCCACCACATGGATGTAATCGCGCACGCCCGTGCCATCCGGCGTGTCATAGTCGCCGCCGAACACGCGCAGCTTCTCGAGCTTGCCCACCGCCACTTGCGCGACATACGGCATCAGATTGTTCGGCACACCAGCCGGATCTTCGCCGATCAGCCCACTTTCATGCGCGCCCACCGGATTGAAATAACGCAGCGTCGCAATGCGCCAGCTCGGGTCCGATAGTTCGAGATCGCGCAGCACCTGCTCGGCGATCAGCTTCGACTGTCCATAAGGGTTGGTCGCGGAGAGCGGAAACGACTCATCGATCGGCGAGCTCTTCGGCACGCCATACACGGTGGCCGACGAGCTGAACACAACCTGCTTCACATTGCGATCGCGCATCAAGCCGAGCAACGTGAGCAGGCTGCCCACATTGTTGCTGTAGTACTCGATCGGCTTCGCTACCGATTCGCCCACTGCCTTCAACGCCGCAAAGTGGATGGCACCCGTCACCGGATGCGCATCGAAAATGCGCTGCAGCGCGGCTTCGTCGCGCGCGTCGGCTTCGTAGAACGCCACGGTTTTGCCGGTGATCTGTTCGACGCGCTTGAGCGATTCGCGATTGCTGTTCACGAGATTGTCGATCACGACGACGTCGTAGCCGCCATTCAACAGTTCGACACACGTATGCGAGCCGATGAAACCTGCGCCGCCCGTTACCAGAATCGTGCCCTTCGTGACCATGCTGTGCTCCGTTAAAGTGAAACGCCCGTCAAGTTGCGAACCAGGTCTTTATATTTTTCTACCACCACGCGCTCGTCGAACTCGGCGGCGACTTTTTGCCGGCCGCGTTCGCCCATGGCGCGGCGTGCGTCGCTGCTCAAGTCGAGCATCTGCGCGAGCCGATCCGCCAGACTCTCCGCGTTACGGACTTCGCACAGCAAACCATTGACGCCATCCGCGACCACTTCCCGGCAACCGGGCACGTCGGTCGCGACAATCGGCCTGCCCATCGCGGAGGCTTCCATCAGTGTGCGCGGCACGCCCTCACGATACGAGGGTAATACGACACAATCCGCGGCGGCGATAAATGGCCGCACATCGTGCGCCTCGCCAAGATACTCGATCACGCCTTCCTGCTCCCACGCGGCCACTTCGTCCCGCGAGATCGCACTGGGATTATCCACGCCCACTGGCCCCAGCAGACGAAAACGCGCGTGCGGATAGCGCGCGCGCAAGCGCCGCGCTGCCTCCACGTATTCGCCCACGCCCTTGTCCCACAGCAGCCGGCCGATCAGCACGAAGTCGAAATGCGCCTTGTCCGGCAGCGGCGTGAAGGCGAACTGCTCGAGATCCACCCCTTCGCCATGCAACAGGCGGGCGCGTTCCGGATGCACGAGCAGCTTTTGATCGACGAACGCGGCCTGATCGTCGCGATTCAGAAACCAGACTTCGCGCGGAAAGCGGAAAGCAAAACGGTACAGCTTCTTGGCCACCTGCGCCGCGCGGCTCTGTTGGATGAAAACGTAGCCGAGCCCCGTGGTGACCGCGACCGAATCGACGCCTGCCAGCTTAGCCGCAATCGAGCCGTAGATGTTCGGCTTGATCGTATAGTGAAACACGATATTTGGCCGGAGGGTCCGGTAGTGGCAGTACAGCGCCCACAACGTACGCAGGTCGTGGCGCGGGTTGGTGCCTTTCGATGCCACCGGCAGATCTATGCAGCGGCAGCCCATCGCGCCCAGCAGATCGAACGTGCGGTCGCGCGGTGCCAGCACCGTCACCTCGACTCCACGTGCGACCAGTTCGCGGATCAGCCCTTGCCGGTACGTGTAGATCGCCCACGCAGTATTGCAGACGAGTGTAATGCGCAGCGAAACATTGGAAACGTTGGGCTTCATGGAGGTTCGACAGGGGCTTCAGTTTCAGTGACCGGGGCGCGGCGCAAACAGCCTGCGTTTGACGGTCTGCAAGGTGCGATAAGGCATGACGAAGTGCAGCAGATTCTTCGCGAGCCCGAGCCAGTCGTACAGGTTGCCCGCATTGAAGTAACGCAGTTGCAGCCGCAGCGTCGAGCTCACCTGACGGCGCCGTCTGGTCGCGCTAATGCCGCCTTCGTTCAGCTCGTAGTACAGGCCCAGTTCAGGCAGGTTCGCGCAGTCATAGCGTTCCATCAGACGCAGGAACAGATCCAGGTCTTCGGCGGAGCGGTAATCCGCGCGATAGTTGCCCACTTCTCGTACCGCGTCGATGCGCAGCGTCATGGACGGATGCGCGAGGCAACTGCGGTAAAAGCGCAGACGGCGGATCGCCTCGGGGGCGGCCGGCGGCGTCAGTATGAACAGCGGCTGGCCATCGCGCGTGACCACCTGGGTCCACATGCCGAGGCCCGCCACGCGCGGGTTCGCTTCCAGATACGCACGTTGCCTGGCGAGCCGGTGCGGCACGGTCAGATCGCCTGCGTCGATGCGGGCCGCATAGCGAAAGCTGCGCTCGGCGAGGGCGTCGATGCCGGTCTGCAGCGCTTTCTCGATGCCGC
>JBEKNG010000937.1:0-2612 GCA_049523075.1 Paraburkholderia sp. | reverse complement strand
GTCGGATAGACCCGCGGCGGCGATATTGCCCCTTGCGACATCGGCGTAGTCCGGATTGGCCTCCAGCGAAGTCATCGAGCCATCAGCGGGAAGCGCTCGCGCGAGCCAGATGGCACTGTATCCGCCGAGCGTTCCGATCTCGAGAATCCTGCGCGCCCCACGTATCTTCGCAAGCAAGTGCAGAAACTTGCCTTGATTCGGCGCGACGTTGATTGCTCGCAGGCCAGCCTTTGCACTGGCTTTAAGCGCTGCATCGAGTGCCGCGTCGGGTTTGACGAGCTCGCGAGAAAAGTAGTCGTCTACTGTGTTCCATATTTCGGTCGACATTGCGTTCTCCATGCCTGGACATATTGAGCATTGCAGGCTGCTCTATGCCTGGCAGTTTAAGGGTTTTTCGCGCGCCCAGCACTGCCTCCACCGTCCCTCACCAATGCGGCGCTGCGTCTCTTAGCCGGTTCTCCCTATGCTGCCGCATGATCAGCAGCATCACGAAGAATACAAAGGAGCTGAATATCACAATGATCGTAGTGATGGATACGTGAAACCAGACCAATACGGTGTACAGGCACAACGTAACGAGGATGGACAGATTCTCGTTGAAGTTCTGCACGGCGATCGAGTGACCCGCGGAGAGCAGGACGTGGCCCCGGTGCTGGAGCACGGCATTCATCGGCACTACGAAGAATCCGGACAATGAACCAATAAACGCCAGGAACACGCATGCAATGGCGATGTAGGCCGGTACATTGTAAACGCCTATACGCACGACCCAGGTGACCGGAAACAGATCGCGCGAAAAGAACGCCATCAGGAAGATCGAGCCGCCAATTGCCAGTCCCACAGGCAAGGTATTCAGTGCCCTGCGCAGCGGGATTTTCGCTGCGGCGACAACCGCCCCAATCGCGACGCCGATGGCGACGAACGCCTGCAAGATCGATGCTTGCGATAACGAGAGCCCCAAGGAATGCTGGGCCCATTGCAGCACGATGAATTGCAGCGTCTGGGCCGCGCCCCAAAGGAGCGTCGTAACGGCAAGGGAGATTTGCCCAATGCGGTCCGTCCACAACACCCTGAAGCAATTGGCAAAATCCTGCGCGAGGCGAATTGGGCTGTGTTGCTGCGGGGGATAGCGAACCCCCGTATCCGGGATCCGCAGGTTAAAGAGAGCTGCAATCACGTAGATCACGGTAATGAACAGAATGGCCAATCTGGGGGCATGGCCCGTAAACGGCATCGCCCTGTGCATGATCAGTTGAACGATATGCGGACTGATCAGTATGCCACCGCATACGGTACCGAGGACGATCGACAGTACGGTGGTGCCTTCCATCCAGCCGTTGGCGGCGACCAGCCTGTCCGGCGGCAAAAGCTCGGTGAGAATGCCGTATTTCGCAGGCGAATAGGCCGCGGCTCCCAGTCCTACGATGCCGTATGAAATCAGTGGGGGCACGCCCACCAGCATGGCAATGCAACCGACTACCTTGACCAGGTTGGTGCCGAACATGACACGTCCCTTGGGGAACGCATCGGCAAAGGCCCCGACAAAAGCCGCCAACGCCACATAGGAGAGGACAAAGAACAGCTTGAGAACCGGCGTCATCCAGGGTGGCGCATGTTGCTCAGCGAGCAGCGCGATCGCTGCGATGAGCAGTGCGTTGTCGGCAAGCGAGGAGAAGAACTGCGCGGCGATTATCGTGTAGAAGCCTCGTTTCATGCGCGTCCGGCGTCAGGCAAAGCTGGCGTGCTGAATGAGTGAGTCGCATCGTATGGGGCGGTTTTCATGACCGTTATTTCTCTCGTTGATTTCGCCTGCCGTAATCGCCGACGCGGTAAAGCACAGCCACTTCTGCAAGGGCCACGAGCGCTGACGTAATGTCTTTCCAACAGGGGATGTCGACGCCCGGCTATATAACCTGTGCAAACAGCGTCGCAAGAAGCGCTGCAACAAAAATCCGGGCATCGCGCATAGGATGCACTCCAATCGGACATCAGTGCCGTTGGGCATGATACCGCATGCAATCCGGATGATTTATCGAAGTGGGTAGCGATCGCCGGTCGGCCATCACGTGAATCGGTACCCGAGTGGCAATCGCGCCCCTTGGCTTCACGTCCGCCTGGTGCACCGTGCCCGCGAAAGCTGATGCTGGCGGATAACGGCTAAACGTTGGCGCGTCCGTTCACCGGCAGGGCCCGTAACTGACGAAGTAGAGCCCTTGAGCGACTCAAGCGGCGCTTGCACTGGCGTTCAATGCGCGTACGCTATACACAGCATGACGGAACAGACTCATGATCACGAACCCGATTGTTCATCCAAGGGCGGCGATTCTGGCCAGCCTTCTGATTGGCGCGCTTGCAATAGCAGCGTCCATGCTTCGGCCGGACACGGGCCAACGGCAGGCGGAGCAATTCGGCTTCGGCCGTCATGACGCTTCATCTGCCGACGCGCTGGACCGCCCGCGGCCTGCGGCTTTGGCGTCGGGCCGGGTCGCCACACAGAACGAGGCGGATGCCGGCGTTGCTCAGGTTCTCGAAGCGGTCCGCGCGAGTCTGAGACGCAACGACCTTGCGTCCGCGCAGGTATTGCTGGACGCCGAGCAGACGCTCTACAAGGA
>JBEKNG010000936.1:0-2614 GCA_049523075.1 Paraburkholderia sp. | reverse complement strand
CCTCGAGCGCACCCGCCAGCCTGCTGATGGACGGCGAGTCGAGATACTGGCCGTCGCGAAACGGCATCCGTACCGGAACCGCGTCGAACAGCTCGAGCGCACGATTGTCTTCCAGCGTACGCGCATTGACCGATTCGTGCGCGCCGGTAAAACCGGCCTTGTTGTCCCATTCCGTCTGTATATTCTGCTCGGGCGCGGCTGCGAAGACGGTGCAGACAACGGCGTCGGGATGGGTGGCGAGCAACGCGCCGCAACTGAATACGGCGTCGTCGAAATGGGGCGAGACGATAAAAAGACGCGGACTGGTTTCGCTCATGGGAATCGAAATAGTTTTTCGGAGGCGCGCGGGTGGCTGCTTCCGGCATGACGACGGGAAGGCGTCACATCAGCTTAGACCGTATACCGGCGTATTGCGCGCAACCATGTTCCATGGCGCAAGGCGTGTGCCTGATCTGATGCGGCATGCCGCTTATAGCGGCGCAACGTCCTCATAGGTCCCGCAAGCTCCGCTTACACGCCCCGCAGATCCTCGGGCGTATCGACATCGCGCAGAATGCCGGGATCGTCGACATCGAGCCGGGCGACCTGGTGGGTGCTCAGCAAGGCCCGCGCACCGGTGTCACCGTCGAGTCCTATCAAGGCGTCGCGGTGCTCCGACCCGAAGCCGACCGGGTGTCCCCGTTGGCCTTGATAAAACGGCACAACGATCGATGCGCCGCCGTCGAGGGTGCGCGCCACCGCTTCCACCGTGCTGACGGCGATGCGCGGCATATCGGCCAGCGCGACGATCCAGCCTTCCGAGTCGGCGCTTGCTTCGATGCCCGCGGCGAGGCTCGCGCCCATGCCGCGCTCGGCGTCGGTCGAGAACACCACGTCGCAGCCTGCGTCGTTCAACATGCGGGCGAGCGCCTCTGAGCCAGGGCGCACCACCGCGAGCACGCGCGTGACTACCAGCAGGAGCCGATGCGCTGCCTCGTGGGCGACCACGCCGCCGTCCGGCATACGGGCGAGCAGCTTGTTGTGCAAGCCGTCCGGATCGAAGCGCGACCCGTAGCCGGCGGCAAGCAGCACGCCGGTCGCGAGTGAGGCATAGGCCATGAGGACGGCACCTGAAAAGGGGATGACGCCAATTGTGCGGTGCAACCGGCGAGCAGGCAAGCGGCAATGTGCCAGCGCGAACGTCCCCAGCATGAATGCATCACGCCGGCCATTCGCCGCTCAGTCCCGCCAGCCCCTTCCAGAAGGCTTCCCGGGCCAAAGCTGAGCGCGTCAAACCCGCGTCGTCGTCATCACCTTGTCGAGCGTAACCGGCAAGTCGCGCACTCGCACGCCGGTCGCGTGATACACCGCATTTGCCAGCGCGGCCACCACGCCGGTCAGTCCAATCTCGCCAATCCCCCGCACCCCGAGGGAATTGATATGAGGATCGGGCGCGTCGATAAAGCTGATGTCAAGCGTGCCGATATCCGCATTGACGGGCACGTGATACTCGGCGAGATTCATATTGACGAAGCGGCCATAGCGCTCGTCCAGCAACGTATCTTCTTCGAACGCGGCGCCCACGCCCCACACCATGCCGCCCATCAACTGGCTGCGCGCGGTTTTCTGATTGAGGACCCGGCCGACGTCGTACACGCCCACGATGCGCGGCACCCGGATCGTGCCGAGGTCCGCATCCACGTGGACCTCGGTGAACACCGCGCCGAACGAATGCATCGAATATTCGCTGCGTTCCTGGCCGGGCTTCACGCTGGCCACGACCTCGATGGGCTGGCCGCCAGCGCGCGCGAGAATCGCGGCCGCGGGGTCGCGCAGTGACGGATTCGAGCGGCTGACCACCCAACCGTTCTCCACGCTCACATCGGCCAGATCCATGCCGTGCACCGGCGACTCGTTATCGGCCACCGCCAGCGAGAGCAACCGGCTTCGCACCTGCATGCAGGCGTCGTGCACCGCCGGCGACACGCTTGCGGCCGACTGCGAGCCGCCCGAGCCAGGTGCTTGCGGCAGACTCGAATCGCCCAGCGCGAA
Source organism: Paraburkholderia sp. (assembly GCA_049523075.1). Lineage (GTDB taxonomy): Bacteria > Pseudomonadota > Gammaproteobacteria > Burkholderiales > Burkholderiaceae > Paraburkholderia. Next base: position 583 of record JBEKNG010000936.1, on the reverse strand, counting down.
ATGGATTTTTTCGGGCGGAAAGCCGAGCGCGTCGGCGCACACCTGGGTCATCACGGTGTAGGTGCCGGTGCCGAGATCCTGCGTACCCGAGGCGACCATCGCGGTCCCGTCGGGCAGGATGCGCGCAATCGCCGCGGCCGGGCTGCGGTTGGCGGGATAGGTGGCGGTCGCCATGCCCAAGCCAATCAGCGTGTTGCCGGAGCGCATCGACCGCGGTGTCGACGTGCGCCGCGACCAGCCGAATTTCTCCGCGCCAATCTCATAGCATTGACGCAGCGCCTTGCTCGAAAACGGCTTGTTTTCCTGCGGATCGACCTCCGCATAATTCTTCAGCCGCAACGCGACCGGGTCCATCTTGAGCTTCCACGCGAGTTCGTCCATCGCGGATTCGATCGCGAACGAGCCGGTCGTCTCGCCAGGCGCGCGCATAAACGTCGGGGTGCCGAGGTTTAACTGCACGAGGCGGTGGGTCGTCACCTGATTCGGCACGGCGTAGAGCATGCGCGTGACCATGCAGCAGGTCTCGGTCCAGTCCTCGATCATCGACGTGTTCGAGATGCTGTCATGCCGCATCGCGGTGAGC
>JBEKNG010000935.1:0-2615 GCA_049523075.1 Paraburkholderia sp. | reverse complement strand
GCCAGGCGCGTGGCTTTGCGTGCGCCGGCTGTCAGCGCGCGTGCTATTAATGCATCGAGCGCGGCGTCTGCGCCGGCCATGACGATCTGCCTGGGGGCGTTGACATTGCCGATGTAGACGGGCGGCAGACCTGCCTGCGCCTGTTGCGCGGCAAGCGTTTCCAGCTGCGGCTCGGTCAGGCCGGAAATGGCGGCCAATCCATAGCCGGACGGATACGCAGTCTCCATCAACTCGGCCCGCTTGCGCACCATGCGCAGCGCGTCGGCGAACTTGAGCGCGCCGCAGCTTACCGCGGCGGCATAAGCGCCTACTGAAAGACCCGCACTGATGTCGGGAGTGACCTGCGCGTCAGCCAGCAGGCGAACCGTCGCGATGCCAGCCACCACCAGCCCAACCTGAACCGCGACCGTCGAGCGTAGCGCGTCGGGTGTATCGAGCGTCAGCACGTCGAGGTCGAGTGCTTGTGAGGCTTCGTCGAGCGTGGCGGTGACCGCGGCATGCTGCGGCAATCGATGCAGGAAGTCTGCTGTTTGCGCGCCCTGGCCGGGAAACTGATAGGCGAGCATCACGTGTGCGCGGCGAGTGCGGCCCACGGATCGGCAATCAGCCGGGGGCCTTGCGCATGACGGGCCATGACACGCGGCTTGCCGGCGGCCCACTCCGCGAGCGCAACGCCGCCTGCTGGCGTTTCGAGTTGGACGTCGACGCGAATCCCGGCGCGCTGTGCATGCAACTCGAGTTCGCTCAACATCTCCGTGGCGCGCTCGCGCGAGAGTGCTCGCGGCGTGCGGATCAGCAGGTCGAGATCGCTCGTTGCCGTGACGGTGGGCATGCCGCTCACCAGTTCAAAACCTGCGCTGCCGGTGGGTCCCCAGGAAAACGCGTCGAGGTACCGCGCTTCCTGACGCAAGGCAGCGTACAGTGCGAACGCCGGCAGGGCGCGGCGTTCGGCGTCAGCAGGCAAACTGACTGCGAGGTCCTCGGGGGCGATCGCGGCCTCGACATCGCCTGCTTCTGCCCATGTGCCATAGCGTTGCGCGCGGCCGTTACCGCGCACGCCGATTGCGATGAAGCCGGGCGCTGACTGCGCGCGTCTGACCACCGCGAACGGTGCGCCTGCGAACGCAGCGCGAACCCAGTCAGGCTCGCCATCGAATGAAGGTAGCTGGCGCAGGCGCAGCAAATCGTGCGGCTGCCAGCGGACGTCGCATTGAAGCTCGCTGCCGGCCGCAAACGGCGGCGCTGCGCAGGTCGGCGCGCAACTCCCCATTACGCAGCGTCCCACTGTTCGGCCAGACGCCGCCGGACTTCCACAGAGGCCGCGCGGGTCTTCTTCGCGGTATCGGATTGAAGCCGATGCGAGAGACCGGGCTTGTCCTCGCGCGCGCTGCGAATCGAAGCGCTCAGTACCTGGCGCACCTGCTCGATCTGCGCGTCGCTGGGCGCATCGGCGTCGACGCCTTTGATCAGCTCGTCGAGCAGGCCGAGTTTGGCAAACGAGGCCATCGAATACGACATCGGCACGATGGTTTCACCGAGCGCTTCGAGTGCTTCAACGGTGCGGCGCGTGACGCGGGCCGCGGCTTCTTTGCCCATTGCGTGCACCATGGTGCCGGGCGCATCGAGTGCGAGGATGCGGTTGGCCTGATAGCCGTGCGCGAGGAACGCGCCGGACATCGCCGGCCCAACAATCAGTGCGACGACCGGATGACCGGCGTCGCGTGCCGATGCATACGCATCGACCGCCGCTGCGCAGGCGAGGTGAATGCCGAGCGTCTCTTCGCGGTAGCCATAGGCCTGGCTTTTCACATCGACGATTGCGACGATCGGACGGCGGGTGCCGCTTTGCGCATCCTCGGCGATCGCCTTGCGCACCGCGCGCGCAAGCAGCCAGCCTTGTTCGAGGCCGACGACGTTGTCCGTCGCGCGCGGAAAGCGGTTCTGCGGATCTGGGACGACCGCGAAGAAGTGCGCGGTTTCGTTGCCAAGCGGAGCGTCGCCGCTCCACACCGGCGCGGCGCTAACCGGCTCGCCGGCGAGGGCGCGGAACCAGCGGGCGCCGCGCGTGAGGGAGGCTTCATTCATGCTTCCTCCTTGGAGGATGAGGTCGCAGCGGTCGCATGAAATACGGCCCGCATGGTTTCAGGGGTGACGTTCGCCGGATCGATCCGTGCGAGCCCGTCGAGATAGGTGTCGACCTGCTCGGTCCGATGTGCCGCCGGGACGCCTTGGGCGAAAGCGCGCCGCACGGCTGTGCGCAGCGCATCCGGATCGTCTTCGACGAGGGCATCCGCAAAGCCCGTCAGGGTCCGCTGTTCGCCGCCGATGAGTTGCCACACACGGCGGCGGTCGCTGGAATCGAGTTCGTCGATACCGGCTTCCTGTTCGATCACTTCGGGACCGTTCATGCCGAGCCGGCCTTGTCGGGTGACGACCAGGTACGAGCACAGCGCGGCGGCGAGCGACATGCCGCCGAAGCAGCCCACCATTCCCGAGATCACGCCGACCACCGGCACATGCCGGCGCAGCGCGACGATCGCGGCCTGGATCTCGGCGATTACCGCAAGGCCCAGATTAGCTTCCTGCAGGCGCACGCCGCCGGTTTCGAACAGGAC
>JBEKNG010000934.1:0-2619 GCA_049523075.1 Paraburkholderia sp. | reverse complement strand
TGTGAGGCCACGTCTTCGTGCAGCGACGTCACCGTGATCAGGAGGATGTCCGACGGCTCAATGGCCAGCTGCGACGAGGCCTCGTTCAGACTCGCAAAGCGCGCCACATTGACCACCCCTGCTTCTGCCAGCTCGACATCTTCCGACTCGAGGCGCCGCACCAATGCGTCGCCGATAACCGCGAGCGTGATGCCGACGGGCAGCGGCGCCGGGCACGAGGCTAATTGAGCAAACTTTCTGTCGGAGGCCCCGAGCGCGAGCTGCTCGAGCTGCGCCCGATCAAGCTTCGCGATCGTACCGATCGGATGACCGCGCTGCACCAAGCCCTTGAGCAACGATAGCCTGCGCACGTCATCTTCCGAATACAGGCGCTGTCCTGATTCGCTCTTTGGGGGCGCCACGACGCCATAGCGGCGCTCCCAGATACGCAGCGTGGTGACTGGCATCTTTGCCAGCCGAGCCGCGTCGCCGCTCCGGTAACGTTTCCTGGGCTTGCCATCTGTCGCCGAAGCCACTGCAACTCCTTTCTCTTTGTACCTGTCTCAGAATAAAGCCCATATCAGAGGCAATTTGAATCGGTATACACTGATATTTCGAGTCATTGAAACGCTATTGTCCGTGTTCTACGATACACAGAGGACAGTTGTGACTCCAGAACCTCGCACCACTTCCGAGGCGCCATGAACATGCTGAAATCACGCCCGCACATTGCGGTCATCGGCGCCGGTATGGCCGGCCTGGCGTGCGCCACCACGTTGCAAAATGCCCAGTGCGTGGTCACGGTGTTCGACAAGAGCCACCGGCCAGCGGGTCGGATGAGCACACGCCACGACGGCGACTGGCAGAGCGACCACGGCGCGCAATACTTCACCGCCCGCGACCCGGTGTTCCGCGCGGAACTCGCGCGCTGGATACAGGCAGGCGCCGCGGCGGCGTGGGAGCCCCGCCTCGCCGTGCTCGACGATACGATGCGCCCGATTTACCCGACGCGGCCGGGCAAGCTTGAGCGCTTTGTCGGCACGCCATCCATGACCTCACCGGGTGATCTGCTGGCGGCCTCGCTAGTGGTCCGGACGCAGAGCACCATCGTGGAGTTGCGTCGCGAGGCCAGATACTGGCATCTCCACACAACCGAGCATGGGGGCGTCCATGGGCCCTTCGACTCGGTCGTGCTTGCCGTACCTGCGCCACAGGCTGCACCTTTGCTGCGCGACGTGGCGCCGGAGTTCGCCGCGGTGGCGAACGGCACGCTCATGCGCGGCTGCTGGGCGTTGATGCTCCGTTTCGCTGAAACGGTCGGGTTGCCATTCGATGCAGCCTTTGTGAACCATGGACCGCTGCGCTGGGTGGCCCGCAATAGCAGCAAACCCACACGCAACCAGCCTGAGAGCTGGATACTTCACGCAACTGCCGAATGGAGCGAAGCGCACCCCAATGATCGCGTCGAAAGCGTTGCGGCGCTGATGCTGAAAGAATTCGCGCGCATCGGCGGCCCATCGCCCGTGGCGTGGATCGCGCACCGCTGGCGTTATGCCCAGGTCGCACCGACAGACGCCACAGCTCCCGGCTTTGCGTGGTCTGGCGAATACGGCTTGGGACTCTGCGGAGACTGGCTGAACAGTGGCCGGGTCGAGGGTGCGTGGCTAAGCGGGAAGGCCCTGGCTGAAGAAATCGTGCGCTCGCTTGGGTTGCCCCGGGACGCGCAGTAAGCTCGTGCAGATTGATAAGGAAAACAATTACTCATGAGTCTAAGAGCACGTGTCCCTTTCATTGTGCGAGGAGGCCTGGCGATAGCGTTGTGTGTCTAGGCAATGAGCCCAGCCGATGCCGTGGCCCCTTCTTCCGACGAAATGGCCTTCGTGGTAGAGACCGGTACAATCATGTCCAACATGGTGAAGAATATGGGCGTAAAGCCGTCAGGGAATGTCGACGAGGATTTCGTGGTGTTGATGCAACCGCATCATCAGGCGGCCATCGAGATGGCTGAGGCTGAACTTCGTTACGGACAAAACGAACGGCTTCGACATATCGTCGAAGAAATCATCGCGCAGCAGCACGAGTGCGCGGCGACAAATTTATCTTGTCCGGCGTGCTGAAACTCGGGTGTCAGATATGGTGCGTTGATGCCGCCCGGAACTCCGCAAGATCGCACGCTTGCAAAGGTTACTCACAGTTGTAACAAAAAGTGACACGGCTACGGGCTTCTTCAGGCAAAGATTCCAGTCGGGCTGGAGAACGTCTGGTGGCGGCGCGGCCGAGTGGCCGAGAATCGGAATATTTGCGAGGTCAGGTCGAGCTCGAATCTCGCGACACAGAGCCAGTCCGTCCATCAGCGGCATGATCCAGTCGGTAACAATGAGGTTGGGCACGTGGTGCTTCAGGCATTCGAGCGCCTCGACGCCGTTGCTCGCGCAAGTCACACTGTACCCTTCGTCGGCCAGAATGAGGGACCAGGCGGCGAGAATTTGGGGCTCGTCATCCACGAGCAAAATCGAATACATCTGCGGCCGCCCTTGGTGAGATTCGTTTTTCGCTGTCGCCCGACGGCGCAAGAAACGTTCCAAAAAGAGAGCTGGCTGCCACGGCAAGTGCTTGTCTTTGCTGCGTATGTCTTTGGGG
>JBEKNG010000933.1:0-2620 GCA_049523075.1 Paraburkholderia sp. | reverse complement strand
GCCTGGACAAGGTGCGAGGCGAATGGCGCCTCGTTTGCCTGGCGTGGAATTTGAAGCGGATGGCCGTATTGCGTCCAAAATGTGGACAATCAGGGAAATGACGGCGGAAAATCGCAAAAACCGTCAAAACCTCATTTTTGTTGCTTATATTTTAAGCAGATCTCAAGTTGGGTGGCGCTGTTTTTCTTCAAGTCCGACGGCCTGCTAGGCACACATGTTCATACCAGCAACGGGAGAGTCAGATGGCGATGCGCTGATACATTGCGTCTCCAGAATCTGGAGCGCCTTGTCCAGCACTCCGATTCTGCGCCACTGCAACGACTTGATGTGGCAGGTACTGAACGGCGGGAAATCAGCGGGCAAGGCCCTCCATGGCGCACCTCGGGCACGTACCCAGAGAATGGCATTGAGGACTGCGCGAGGGTCGCTACTCTTTTTCCCGAAGCGATACTGCCGATCCTCGGGGAACAGGTGAGAAACACTTCTCCACGCTGAGTCGGAGAGGGGTGGAAGCATTGCATACTGCCGAAATTAGAATCAGGGCTCTATAATATTTGGAAATAGCCCCGGATCCACTCCTCGTTCCTGCAAAGGTGATTTGCAGATTGAGGGCTTGCTGCAGTGGCTCTGCTCAGCGCAGGCGCGCGGCCCAGACCGACACGTCGTCGCCGCTGCTCAGATTTGCATCGACCAGTCCGTCGATCATAAAGGTCGGCGAGGAGTGAATGCCATTCTGGCGCGCATATTTCGAGTGCCATTTGATCTCCCGCTCGAGGTCGGGAATCGCGAACGCCTCGCGCAATGCGACGCCGCTGTAACGCTCGAGCCTCGCAATGATGTCGTTCGGCGTGGCGTCCATATTGGGTCCGCCGCAGTGCCGGGCGAACTCGAACTCTTCCCGATGCGCGGCGATGGCGGCCATCACCGATTTCGCTGTTTCCTTGCCACCGGGCAGCGTTGAGGCGGCAAGGATGCAACGGACGAGCACGCCTGAATACATATGCCACGGTTGCGAGTGCAGGCGGACCTTCACGGTAACCCGATCTGCATCCGCTTCCTGCACTAACGCATCTAGCTTGCCGAATGCCTTCACTGAAAACGGACATGTCGGCTCAAGAAACATCTCGAATACGCGCGGCCCTTTTCCCCATGTGAGGGGATCCGCTTTCCAGGAGGCTGTTGCCAGTTCGTTGTTGCTCATGTTGGGTTGTCCTCAAACGCGTGTCGTATCAAATCTAACGTCTTGACGAGAGCCGCTTCCTCACAACTGCAAGGCATCTTGCCGCAGCCGGCGAGTGTGCCATATCGGTACATGAGATGCGTCGGCGCCGCCAGGGACGTGCGCTCGTTCTAAAGCGTCTGCCACCCGGATATCGGGCGTGTTGCTACACTTTCCAACTTGTCGTTTCGTGGCTTCTTCAAAGGGAGAGTGCAATGGAAGCAAATCTGCACGGGCGGGTCGCCGTCATAACCGGAGGTAGCAAAGGTATCGGACGAGCCATCGCAGTGAGGATGGCGCAAAGCGGCGCTGACGTCGCGATGCTCGCACGCAGCCCCGAGACGCTCGAAGAGGCGCGGCTGATCGTGTCAAAGACGGCGAAAGGTCGTGTTCACGTATTTCCTTGTGACGTGAGAAAAGCCGAGGATATCGCCGCTGCTTACGCTGACGTGATGAAAACGTTTGACCGGGTCGATGTGGTGGTCAACAACGCAGGTGTCTCGCAAACTGGCCCGTTCGCGTCCATTTCCGACGAGATCTGGCAGGCCGATCTCGACCTGAAGCTATTCGCGGCGATTCGCCTGACGCGTCTTGCCTGGCCGCAAATGATCGAACGGCGCTGGGGGCGCGTGATCAATGTGCTCAACATAGGCGCAAAGGCCCCGAAAGCGGCATCCGCGCCCACGTCTGTGTCTCGCGCAGCCGGCATGGCGTTGACGAAGGTGCTGGCGGGAGAGGGGGCACCGCACAATGTCCTCGTCAATTCGCTGCACGTTGGCTTGATAGAGAGTGACCAGTGGGTCCGCAGGCACTCACAGTCTGGCAATGACTCTTATGAAGAGTTTCTTTCGAAGATGGGCGAAAATGTCCCGCTTGGACGCGTTGGCACGGCGGAGGAGTTTGCCAATGTTGCCTGGCTTCGGATCTCGCCAGTTACGTGACAGGAACGTCTATCAATGTCGATGGAAATATGTCGCCAGTGATGTAGTGCGGCGGACGTGACCTATGGCGCTGTGCGACCAGTGCGCGCTCCAACCCGGGGCGACAAAGGACTTGCCTGATCCATGCGCTCATTCAGATACGCGGTTGGCGCAACGCCGAAACTACGACGGAACATCGCGGTGAACGCACTCACGCTACCGTAACCGACTTCGAGCGCCGTCGTCGTCACCGGCTTCCCGGTGGCAAGCAACGCCATCGCCTCAAAGATGCGCGCCTGCTGACGCCAATCGGAAAAACTCAATCCCGTTTCGTTCCTGAATGTCCGCGTGAACGTGCGGCGCGACATGTTGGCCACAGAGGCCCACTCGTCGAGATCGCGCGCATCGTCGGGCGCCGCGACGAGCGCACGGCATACGCGTAGCAGGCGTTCGTCGGAGGGCATCCGCATGTGCAGAGGCG
>JBEKNG010000932.1:0-2624 GCA_049523075.1 Paraburkholderia sp. | reverse complement strand
CCAATTCGATGGCAAGCGGTATGCCGTCCAATCGACGGCATACTTCTCCAACTAGCGAAACGCTCTTGACGTCGTCCGCGATGTGCGGCTGCAACATCCGTGCACGGTGCAAAAAAAGCCGCACAGCCGAGCGGGCCAGCACGTCTTGGCACTGAGCATCCTTCTCCGGCACATCGAGCGGCTGCACCCGATATACCGATTCGACAGCCAGCCGCAGCGGTTCGCGACTCGTTGTCAATACGCGCAGCACGGCACTGCGGCTCGTCAGGACATCTGTGATGTTGGCCACCACGTCGATAATGTGCTCGGCGTTGTCTAGGATGAGTAGACATTGCCTATGGGCTAGCGCCGCGGAAATCCGATGAGCGCTCACGGCGCCTCCTGCAAATACCAAGCCGCAGGCGTCGGCGACGGCAACTAGCGCCGCGGAAGCGTCCGCATGGGACGCAAGGCTTGCATAATAGACGCCGTCGGAAAAACGATGCGCAATGTGCCGGGCCACAGCAGTCGCCAGACTCGTCTTGCCGATTCCCCCCGCCCCTACCAGTGTCACAGCACGAGCCTTTTGCAACAGTTCGTCAATCTCCCGGATCGCGGGTTCGCGGCCGAACAATTCCTCCGGGTGCTGTTGCACGACTTCACTCATACATGGCGACACAGCCTCGCCAACAGTCTTCGTTTGCGGCTCGGACTCCTCCGGGCACCCCGCCAACTGATAGCCGCGCCCGGTTAGCGTCACGATCAGATGCCTGTCTTCGCCAAGCACCTTGCGCAGAGCCGAGAGATGAACCTGCAGGTTGTTTTCCTCAACGATCGTGTCAGGCCACACATGTTTTATCAACTCGTCCTTTGTTACCAGCCGGCCACGCGAGGCCGCCAGCAACATCAGGATGTCGAATGCCCGCGCCCCGATCTTCACGCGTTCGGCGCCACAGTTCAGCGTATGCCTTGCCGGATCGACTTCAAAACGGCCAACCTGAATCATTGCAAACTCCCTGTTTAGCTATGACACGTTCATCGTCGAGCGTCGTCCGGCCTGGCGCCCCGTTTAAGGTGTGCACATCAAAAGTAACGCGCCGGGTTAATATCCCAATTGCATTGGTCCGGCGGCGCAGTCGGAAAACGATTCGAGCGAAGCGATCGCCAAGTCAGTGCGGCCCTGGTCGCGCCAGACGGTTGTAAGGCTTAATGCAGCCCGCTGGCTGAACAGGTAAGCCGCTTGAATCGCGGCCTCATCCTGTGCGATCGAGAAGAAGCAAGCAGCGTCAGCGATGCGGTTGGCACGCACTAGCAGCTCCCCTTTTAATCGCATCAGCTCCGCGGCGTACCAACGCTCACCGCTCACCTCGGCCCGCGCCAACGCTTCCCGGACAATAGCCATAGCCTCGTTGTGACGACCCGCCTCCATCATTGAATGCACCATTTGCCCGGTCAGGCACACAAACGCGGAAAAGTTTCCGCAATCCCGCGGTAGGCCGAAGATTGTTGCTGCGGGCGAACTGTCGCCTGGATTGCCGCCCTCGGCGAGACGCAGGCATTCTTCATAAACCCTTGCGCACGAAAGCCAAAAGGAGAGTTCAAACCGTGATGAAACGTCGACCAGAGTCGATAGCGCCCGATGCGCGGCTTCAAATTCATTCGACAAAATTGCTATAGGAAGCAACGACTCTGCCAGTACATAACAGATATTGATGGCATTTTCGTGTTGCAGCGCCATTTGCAGCGCACTCGAGGCGATTCGTAGCGCTTTGCCCACCTCGCCCTGCAACCAGCTCACCCGCGCGAGCGCCGCCAGCGACCCTAGGCGCCACTCGCTCCTGAGACCGACTATATTCCAGCGCAGATGCTCACTAGCGTCAGCTGCCAGTGTTTGTTCGAGACAATCGCGAGCCTCTTGCTGACGGCCGGCGTAATGAAGGGCAATCCCCCTCATGCGGGCACCGATCAGACTCAGCGGTGCGCTCTGCCCTTCGCCACAGAGCTTGCGGAATCGCTCTGCACAATCCAGCAGTTCGTGTATTTCGCCTCTGTAGTGGTGAATGATCCAAAGCCCCCATAGGGCTCGAAGTTCGAATTCGCGATCGCCAGTTCTGACAGCGAGCGCAAGGACCTTCTGCCACGCAGCGACGGCGCTTTCCCTCGGTCCGTCAGTATAGACAAGACTCGCACCCAAAGCGGCGCCCAATTGCAGCCTTTCCTGAAGAATTTCGCCGAGATTGTGCCTGCCTGAATCGAGAACGTATAAGGCGTCACTGGCAAACTTTCGGCATTCATCGACTAGCGAAAGATCAAACAGATATGGAACGGCAACAACGGCAAGTCTGACCGCGAGCCCGGCGTCCCCGGACGCGGACAAAGCCCAGGCAAACGCAGCGCGCAATGCCCCCAGCTCACACTGAAATTCGCGCAACCACTCCGTTATAGGGCTGTCAGACCAATAGCCCCTTGTCCGGTCGAAGCGTATGCAGAGATAAGTGGCATGCGCTTTGATCGCTCCCGGACGATCGCCAGCGTGATCGAGCATGACCGAGGCGCGTCTAAACAAGGCACTACGGAATCGGTAGCGAGGAGTCGGAGCGCTCACGTCACGCACGGTGAGCGAACGCGCAAATAGATCGGCGAGC
>JBEKNG010000931.1:0-2625 GCA_049523075.1 Paraburkholderia sp. | reverse complement strand
TGAGGCCAAACGCCGCTTCGCAGGCGCAGTTGCGAGTCGGACTGCCTATATTGAGTCGCGAGCCGCCGATCGCCCGTTCGCATGCAATTTAAAGAATTGTGAACCTTGGCCGATAACTGGGACGTCAACACAAGATTTTCGCCTCCGGCGAAAATGGTTGCGGACGCACACATAGCCACATTGCAACTCATCGGGGAAGTCGAAAATGGATGATCGGGTCACAGCTACGCGCTTTTCATGTCGATAAGGCGCTTGTTGCGCCTTATCCCGGCTGAGCTCGCCCTCGATGTAGGAACGGCAAACACGCGAATTCACATCTCCGGGGCCGGCGTGGTCCTGAGTCAGGCTTCTGTGCTGTGTACTCATGGAGGCGACTCGCCAAGAGCGGGCGGCCGTCCGAAAGTGTCCGTGGGTGACGAGGCCAGGAGAATGCTCGGCAGGCTGCCGCGGAACATCGAAGCCGTCACGCCAATCCAGGGCGGTGTCATCTCGAACTTTTCGGCAAGCGAGCAGATGATCCGGCATTTCGTGCAACACGCCCGCAAAGGCCGACGGCTGACGAATGCGCCACGAATCACCGTCACCGTCCCGGGCGGCGCGACCCAGGTGGAGCGCCGCGCCTTTAAGGAAGCGGTACAGGGTGCCGGTGCGTCCCACGTTGCGCTGCTCGCGAGACCGCTCGCCGCAGCCCTCGGCGCCGGACTCGCCATCTCCGAAGCGACAGGTTGCATGGTCGTCGACGTTGGCGCCGGCACGACCGAGATCGGCGTCATTGCGCTCGGCAGCGTCGTGTGTGGAGCATCCGCCCGTGTGGGAGGTGACACGCTTGACCAGGCCATTGTCAACTACGTTCGCCGCACGCACGGCTTGCTGATCGGAGAGCACACCGCGCAACGAGTCAAGCTGGAGATCGGCAGCGCACTTCCACCCAGGGACAACCTGGTCACGGGGGTGACCGGCCGCAGCCTCGCCGAAGGCGTCCCGCGCTCGATGACGCTATCTGGCCAAGAGGTATATGAAGCGTTCATCGAGCCGCTCGAGCAAATCGCGTCGCTGCTAAGACGCGTCCTGGAGAGCACCCCGCCAGAGCTTGCAGCCGACATCGCCGATCGCGGCTTCACGCTGACCGGCGGGAGCGCCATGCTGCGAGGCCTCGATCAGCGCCTGCGCGAGGAAACGGGACTGCCCGTGGCGGTCGCTGAACAACCTATGACGTGCGTTATTCGTGGCACCGGGCTCGCGATCGAGACGTTCGATTCACACTTCTTTGCGTAGCCGACACACCAACCCACCTCACCTCGAGTTTCCTTCAGCGTATTCTCTGAATCAACACACCGCCATGCGACACACACGAACCAAACCGCTCCGCTTCGCCGCATTGACATTAGCGTTGACCGCAGCCCAGATGCTGTCCGGTGCCGATGCGAGCGAGGCCGCAGGTGTTCCCGGCGCTTCCGATGCAACTGCACAGATGCCATTGGAACTGTCAGCCGGCTCAGTTCCCGCAAGTCTGTCCGCGACGTCCGCATCGTCTGGCGAGCATACGGGCGGTGACGTTTCGACACTCACCCAACTTGTCCAACAGCGACGAGTGACACCGCTTCGCTCGACGGTGGCTGGCAACTACAGCGCGGCGCTGTCATTTTTCGGTGACGGTCTAACCTACTACGTCGCGCTTTCGGAGCAAAACACTTACTGGCGGGTAATCGCAACGCCGAACAAGAAGCGGGCTGAAGCGGTATACGCCGACTTTGTGGCGCAGACCGAACGCCTGGCGGCCGCGCAAGACAGTCGTGCCGAGCTGGCAGCGCAGCAAGTCGCAACCCAGCGCTTGATCGAGCAGGCGCAAATCAAGGCACAACAGCTGCAGGCCGACGCCCAGATCGCTCAGACGCAGCGAGACGAAGTCGCCACACAGCAAGCGCAGGCCGCAGACCAGGTCAAGAACCTGACGGCCGAAGATCAGGACGCGCGCAAGAAGCTCTCGCAAATCAGGCATCAGGTTGTTGGGCTGCAGATCGCGTCCAATTTGGGGCTCCCGCCGGAACATCCGGCACGATTGCACAAGATCAGAAAACACGCTCAACACACCAAAAGCGCCACGTTGGCGACGGCGCAGTAAGACAGCGTTTCCCCAGGCGTAGACTCTTTGTTCTGTACGCTGTCGCAGACAGGCTGACTGCTGATCAGCCCATTGCAGGAAAACCAGCGTGACCAGATGGGCCGCCCGGCGCTTGCGGGCCGCCGCATGGTTCGCTGGCGGGGGCCCACCCACTGAGAAGGAGGCATTCATGGAATCGTCTTCAGGCTCGCACGCCGGCGCCCACGCCGGCCACGTCAACAAGCCAATGGTCAAGCTGGCGCTGGCCGCCATCGGCATCGTGTTCGGCGACATCGGCACTAGTCCGCTCTACACGATGAGTACGGTATTCGACGCGAATCACGGGTTAACGCTCACCCGCGACAACGTGGTGGGGGTGGTGTCGCTCATCATCTGGTCGCTGATGATCGTGGTGACGCTGAAGTACGTGACGTTGATCATGCGCGCCCACAACCATGGCGAGGGCGGCATCATGGCGCTGCTGGCGCTGGCTTCCAGTTCGGTGATGGATCGGCCACGCCTGC
>JBEKNG010000930.1:0-2627 GCA_049523075.1 Paraburkholderia sp. | reverse complement strand
CGGCCGATGCCGGTTTCGCTGCGGCGCGAGCCACGGCAACCGCCGCAGCCGCGAGCGACAAAACCGGTGCGGTCGGGTATGCGCGCGAGGCAGTGAAGGCAGCCCCGGACGATCCGCAGCATCGCGTGGAACTCATCAACGCGCTGAGCACGGCCGGCGACGACGCTGCGGCGACGCGCGAGGCGCAAAAGATGATCGATGCCGGCCTGCTCGACGCGGTGCCCGACATGACGGCCGCCTATATCGCACAACGTGCCGGCAACTACCAGCTCGCATACCAGCGCTTCAGCATGGCCGACAAGGCCGGCACGTTGCCAGCCAGCGCCGACGCCGACGCCGGCTATGCGGCGGTCCAGGCACACCGCAATCGCGAAGCCGCGCAGTACTTCGAGCGCGCGATTAACGCGAGCGCCAAGCCGGCTGACGACACGCCGACGGCCACACCGGCGCAGCTGAACGAGATGCGCAGCGCGCACGCCGAAGCCACAAGTAACTGGGGCTACGACACGTCGCTCAACTATCGCGGCGCGGGCATGCAGCCTGGCTATGCGTCGTCGCCGACACCGGGCACGTCGAACAACTGGCAGGCCGGCGTGGAAGCTTACTGGCTTCCGTTCGGCAGTCTCGGCGACCGGATGTTCGAGCTCTACACGCGTGGCTATGAAAGCTTCGGCGTGAAGGACGGCGGCCCTACCGGTGTGGATAGCTTGCAAGCCACCCTCGGTGCACGCGCCAAGCCGTTCGCCGACATCGACGCGATCGTCGCCTTCGAACGGATCTTTCCGATCGGCTCCCAGGTCAATCCCGACTGGCTAGCGCGGCTCGCGTATTCGGGCGGCTATGGCATCGAGCGCCGGGTGGACGTTCCGTCGTGGTGGACCGCCCAGATCTATGCCGAGACGGGGACTTACCTGAATGCCGGGTCGGTCTACGCGACCACCAATCTCGAATTGGGCCGCACCTTCCGCATGGACCGTTACAGCCCGAAGTGGACCGTGTTCCCGTACGCGGTGATCGGAGCGGACTACGACTCAAGCGTCGATCACAGCATTCCACTCGGCGCGGGTGTGGGGATTTCGACGCGTTACTGGTTCCGCGACAGCAAATACGACGCGCCGCGTTCGTATGTCGATCTGTCGGTGCAGTACCGCCTGAGGATCACCGGCGATGACCGTGCGCGCGGCGTGTTCTTCGGCACGATCTACTCGTATTGAAACCGGACGAATCAAATGAAAATAACCTGCTCGGGTAGTTTGCGGGTTGCAGCGACCTCGGTGGCGCTGCTGTCGGCAGGCGTGGCGTATGCCGCGGCGGATGACGTCGCGAGTCTGTATGGACCGCAGGCGCCCGCCGACGCGTCATATCTGCGCGTGCTGAACGCGTCTTCGCAGGCGGTGCGCGTCGCGCTTGCCGGCAGCGAAGCACCGCAGACGCTCTCGCCTGGCGCCGTCACGCGCTTTAGCGTGCTGACGCAAGGCACACCAGCACGCGTCACGGTCGACGGCAAGGTCCTGGTCGATGCCGTCGGTTCGGCCAATGCGACGGCTAATGCAACGACCCGCGCAGACGACGCAGTCACCGTCGCGCTGCGTCATGACGCGAAGGGCTGGCATGCGATGCTGATCGTTGGCCGCTATGAGCGCGTCGACGGTCTGAAGGCGACCTTGCGCGTGTTCAATTTCGCGCCCGGTTGCAGCGCGAGGATCGGCGTGGACGGCAATGGTCCGACGGTGTTTGCGCAAGTGGCCGCGGGTGCGCAGGACACGCGCGCCATCAATCCGGTCAGCGCGAAGCTGGTGGGGCAGTGTGGTGCGGTGGCCAGCGCCGCGCTGCCGTTGCCGGCGCTCGCTGCCGGCGACAGTTATAGCCTGTTCGTCACCGGAGATGCCGCAAAGCCGGTGTTGAGCGGTGCACGCGATGTGCTCGCGTGGCCGCCGGCCGCCAATTGATCGGCACGTACTGGCAAGGCGAATTAGCGGCAAGAAGTAGCGGGAACACCAAGAGAAGATCGCAACGCGGCCGCGCTTCGTCGCGCGCGGCGCCACCGTTGCTCAACATGAGAGTTGCTCTAATCCACATGAGGGTTCGTTTAAATCAGTCACGGGGAATGCACGACATGACCGACTCCAGTCGTTCGCTTATCCAACCATCCGTCCAGGCCGGGCCGCTCAACAGCGCTCGCCGTCGCCTGCTGCTCGCCCTGGCCGCGGCGCCGCTCGGGGGCGCGATGTCGCTGCTGCCGCGCCGCGCGTTTGCCGCGGCGTCGACCAGCGTGATCGAAGGCCGCAATCTGTGGCTCTATCCCGGCTGGGAAAGTCTCACCGATGATGCGACGCCCACCTGTCTGAAGGCTGTCGATCTGATGCATCAGGCGACGGACAAGCTGGCGGCGCGCGGCATTCACAGTGTGATCGCGATCGCGCCATTGAAAGCCCGTTCGTGTCCGGAGAATCTGCCGGACGGCACCGCGATGTCCGCGGGTGTCGCGGGCCGCTACGCCGCGATTCGCGCGCATGCCGGCACGCTCGGACTGCAGACGGTCGATGGCGACGGCGCGATCGCCGCGGTCGACCCCGCGCAGGAAAAGTACATTCGCGCCGACTACCACTGGAGCGGCCATTCCGCCG
>JBEKNG010000929.1:0-2627 GCA_049523075.1 Paraburkholderia sp. | reverse complement strand
CAGACCGTCCATCTGCCTGATGCCCAACTTGGTCGTCTCAAGTAACACGCGGCAGCTTTACCGGATCGGGATCATACGGGCCATGCCGGCAACAGGTCGGATACTCGCCATATCCAGAACGTATGGCGATAAATGCAAATGAAGTCGATGAGATGCACACGCCAAGGCCATCGGGGTTGTCGCAAATGACCGGGATCATCGCCGTACTGAGCGTGAACATTGTGGAGCGCGCGCGTCTGTCTGAAATCTTCGGTGAGGTATCAACCCGCCAGGCGATGGCCGATTTTGGCGAAGCAGTCGATGGTTTGCTCACGCGTTTGCTGGCTCAACATGCAGTGATTGACCGATATGGTTCCGCTGCCGATGGAAGGTGGGCGGCATGCTTTCATGTCCCGTGGAACGGCCTACCGCGAGATGCCAGGGAAGTGGCGGAGGCCATCGAGCATGCAGGACGCAACCTGATCCGCGAGCCACTGCTGGCTTCTTTCGGCGGTGGGACCGGCGCTCGAATAAACGCCGATTTGTCAGTATTCCTCATGTCCTCCGAAACCAGCGAACGAGGTGCAAAGGCGTGCTGGATTCAATGGACCGAAGACCAGTTGAGGTCGCAACCCCGACGTCAAATTGCGGATCCGGCAGGATCTTCCGCCGATGTGACAGCGATTCTGGCGCACCGCTGTATACGGACAGTGCTGCAGCCGATCGTGCGCGTCAGCGATCGTGCGGTGGTTGGCTTCGAAGCCCTTTCCCGAGGTCCGCAGGGGTCACCTCTTGAACGCCCGGACAAGCTGTTTGATGCGGCCCACGCCGCCGGACGCACCGTGGACGCGGAACTGTTGTGCGCCGAACTGGCTCTCGAGCGAACTAAAGACAAATTGCCGTCAGGCGCCTTCCTGACCATCAATCTGGGCCCGGATTCACTGGCCCTTGCGGCGGGAAAGCTGGCGTTAGCCGGTAGACAGGAAGTGATGCTCGAACTCACCGAGCATCTGCCCCTCAACGAAGCAGAGGGTTTGCTGGAAGTGGTCAGACGCTTGCGCACCCTGGGCATTCGGTTGGTTCTGGATGACACAGGATGCGGGTTCGCCGATTTCGACACCGTCCGCCTTTTGCGGCCGGACATCGTCAAACTCTGCATCACGGTGATACGCAACGCCGACAAGGGTTCGCACTTTACGGCCGCGATTCGAGAGTCAGCAGAGCGGCTCTGCGAGCTGGGTTGCCAGGTCCTTGCCGAAGGCGTGGAAAGAGAAAATCAGCATGCCGCACTGCAGGGCTGCGGTATTGAACTCGCGCAAGGCTGGCTTTATGGCAAGCCGGAGGCCGTCCAGTCCGTCCTACGCTGAAGCTCCGACCGCGCAGGACCGCAAGATCATGATAGTTAAATTAAACTAAATCGTTTATTGCAATGCGTGCGATGTAGCAAATAGATTTTGGTTGCTATCATTGGGCCGTGAAACAGCAAAACAGCAATGGCGCGCCGCGTTCCTTGGGCAGCAACGGTCCAAACAAGTAAAAGCCACATCAGCACACGGGGAACCCCATGAACACAAACAAGAAGACATTGAGCATTCGGGCGCGGTTGATCGCGGGGTTCGGCGTGGTTCTCATCGCGCTCGTCGCGCTGACCGTAATCGCGATCAGCCGGGTCGAGATGGTTCGAGCGCGGCTCGACGACATCATCGACGTAAACGGCGCAAAGGAACGTTACGCGATTAACTTTCGCGGAAGTGTCCACGACCGCTCCATCGCTGTGCGTGACGTGACGCTTGTATCCGCAGCGGAACTTCCTTCGGTCATCGATCATATTCATACGCTCGCGAGCCAGTACGAAGAATCGGCTGGCCCGCTCGCTCAGATCTATGCCGAACGTACCGACATCACAGCTGAGGAACGGGCGATCTATGCACGGGTCAGCGCCGCGCGGCAGCAAAGCTTGCCGCTGATCCAGCAGGTGATCAGCTTGCAGCAAGGGGGCGACCCCGAGGGCGCGCGCAGGATCTTGCTCGATGATGCGCGTCCCGCGCTTGTCGAATGGCTCGCCGGCATCAACGCGCTGATCGACTATCAGGAGCACCTCAGCCGGCAGGAGAGCGCCGAGGCGCGCAAGATCAGCACTGATTTTTTCTGGTTGATGACCGTGCTGACGCTGCTCGCGTGCGGGGTTGGCATCGCCGTCGTCTACGCGACCGTGCGCCACATCACACAGGCCCTTGGGGCCGAGCCAGGCGAAGTGGTGGAACTGGCCGAGTCGATCCGCGCGGGCAACCTCGCGCGCCGAATCGAGTTGCGGCGAGGCGATACGTCGAGCGTGATCGCAGCGATGGCACGCATGCAGCAACGGCTCGCCGAAATCGTCACGCAAATGCGCGACGCCGCGCAGGGCGTCGCGGCCGCCACGGAGCAAATCGCGCTGGGTAACGCCGACCTGAGTTTGCGCAGCGAGCGGCAGGCGACCGAGCTCGAACAGGCGAGCGGCGCGC
This sequence comes from Paraburkholderia sp., assembly GCA_049523075.1. Taxonomy (GTDB): domain Bacteria; phylum Pseudomonadota; class Gammaproteobacteria; order Burkholderiales; family Burkholderiaceae; genus Paraburkholderia. Next base: position 144 of record JBEKNG010000929.1, on the reverse strand, counting down.
TCGAGGAGTTCGACTCCAGCGTCGCGGCCAATGCCCAAAGCGCGGGCAACGCCGACGAGCTGGCAAAGCACGCTTCGGCTACCTCAGCACAGGGCGGCACCGTGGTGGGTCAGGTCGTGAACACGATGCGCGCGATCAGCGAAT
>JBEKNG010000928.1:0-2629 GCA_049523075.1 Paraburkholderia sp. | reverse complement strand
CCGCCGTGTGTTTATCGATCACGGCATGGGTGTGGTGGTGGGCGAGACGGCGGAAATCGGCGACGATTGCACAATCTATCAGGGCGTGACGCTCGGCGGCACGTCGCTGACACGCGGAGCGAAGCGGCATCCGACGCTCGAGCGCGGCGTGATCGTCGGCGCGGGTGCCAAGGTGCTCGGCAGCTTTACGGTCGGTGCGGAGGCGAAGATCGGCTCCAACGCGGTGGTCGTCAAGCCGGTGCCGGCAGGCGGCACGGCGGTGGGCAATCCGGCACGCGTGATCGTGCCGGCGGCGGTGCCGTCCATGGCCGGGTGCCACGCAAAGTCGGCGCCGGAGCGCGCCGCGTTCTGCGCGTATGGCATTACGCCGAATGCGGACGATCCCGTGTCGCTCGCCATCCACGGCCTGATCGATCATGCGGCGACCCAGTCGCAACGTATCGACGAGATTGTTGCCGCGCTGGAGCGGCTCGGCACGAGTCTCGAGGCGCTGCACGGCGCGGACGGGGCGTTGCTCGATTTGCGGCGTTTATCCGCGGCGATCGCGGGGAAAGTGGATAACGTAGTGGTCGAGCGCTGAGGGCGCTGCTGGCGCAGGGCGAGCGATCAACGCAGCCCCTCAATCGAGCGGCAACGCCCTGAGCCCTTCGGCATCGATGCGCAGATAGCCGCCACGGCGCTCGCCGTGATCGAGATCCCAGTCAGGCAACACCCAGCGCATGCCGCCGGGCTCGCGATGGCGAGCCGGCCGGTGGGTGTGGCCGTGCACAATCGTCGCCGTCCCCGTTTCCTTGAACAACGCGGCCACGCCTTCGGGCGTCGCGTCGTACTTGGGCGACACTGGCCGCGAGCGGCCCTCCTGACTCGCCGAACGCATCCGTTCAGCGAGCGCCCTGCGCCATCTGAACGGCCAGGCGAGAAACAGCATCTGTGCAAAACGGCAGCGCGCGAAACGGCGAAAGCGCAGATAGGGACGGTCCGCGGTGCAGAGTGCGTCGCCGTGCGCGAGCGTGATGCGCGTGCCGAATGCGGTGATCACGAACGGATCGGGCAGCCAGATTGCCCCGGCCGCTTTCATGAAGCGCTTGCCGAGCAGGAAATCGCGATTGCCGTGCATGATGTAGAGCGCGATGCCGCGCTCGGACAGCGTATGCAGCAGCGCCGCCATGCGAGCGACGAACGGTTCGCTCAGCATGTCATCGCCGATCCAGTATTCGAACAGGTCGCCGAGAATGAAAACGGAATCGGCCGCTTCAGCGGTGACACGAATGAAGCGTTCGAACGCGGCGACCGTGTGCGGGATCGCCTCGTTCAGATGCAGATCCGAGATGAAAAACAACGGGCGTGCGCCGTGCGGGCGTTTGCCCTCACCAGGCACGCCCGCGGCCACGCTTCGCAGCGGCGTTTCTTGCAGCATTGAAGAGTGCCTGATTTCAGTTGCAGTGAATGCGTGGCGCTTTGATCCGGCCGGGTAATGCTCGGCCGGATCAAGGCCGCCGGATCAGGCCCGGCTTGTGCCGGACCAACCGGGGCAGGCCTTTTATGCGCCGGCGTGCCGGTGCATAAAAGGCCCGTGCACAACGTCCCAGTGCGCAGCGTGCTGCCTACGTGCCTTACTCGACGATGACCGCTTTCTCGATGATCACGTCGTCAGCCGGCACGTCCTGATGGAAGCCCTTCGAACCGGTCTTCACCTTCCTGATCTTTTCGACGACGTCGAGACCTTCGACGACCTTGCCGAACACGGCGTAACCCCAGCCTTGCGGCGTCGGCGACGAGTGATTCAGGAAGTCGTTGTCATTGATGTTGATGAAGAATTGCGCCGTCGCCGAATGCGGGTCGTTGGTGCGTGCCATGGCGACCGAGCCGTTGACGTTCTTCAGGCCGTTGTTCGCTTCATTGGTGATCGGCGCTTCGGTCGGCTTTTGCTTCATGCCGGGTTCGAAACCGCCACCCTGGATCATGAAGCCGTCGATAACGCGGTGGAACACCGTGTTGTCGTAGTGACCGGCCTTCACGTAGTTGAGGAAGTTCTCAACCGACTTCGGTGCCTTCTCGGCGTCCAGTTCGAGCTTGATGACGCCGTGATTCGTGTGCAGTTCGACCATGATGGGATCCTTTGATGAACAGGTGGGTGGAAGGCGGGGCGCATGGGTGGATGGGGCCGCGCCGGGGCATTCGTGGTGCAAGGGGCGGCGATCGCCTGGATCGCCGGGGCCTGCACCTGCTAGTTTACTTGCTGACGACGGTTGCCGATTCGATCACGATCGGCGATTGCGGCACGTCGGCCATCGGGCCGCGCGTGGTGGTCGGCGTCCCTTCGATCTTCTTCACGACGTCCATGCCGGACGTCACCTTGCCGAACACGGCGTAACCGTTGCCGTCCTGGCCTGGATAGTCGAGGCCGGCGTTATCCGCGGTGTTGATGAAGAATTGCGCCGTGGCCGAATCCGGGTCGCTTGTGCGCGCCATCGCGATCGTGCCGACCGCGTTTTTCAGGCCGTTGCGGCTTTCAAGCGGGATCGGCGCGCGCGTCGGCTTTTCCGCGTAGCTCTGCGTGAAGCCACCGCCCTGGATCATGAATCCGGGAATCACGCGGTGGAAAATCGTGCCGCTGTACTGGCCGGAT
>JBEKNG010000927.1:0-2629 GCA_049523075.1 Paraburkholderia sp. | reverse complement strand
ACGCTCTTCTGAGTGCAAATCCGGCGGTGGATTCCCGCAAGGCAATGGCGGCACTGAGTCGTGTCTATTTTCCTGATAAAGGTGCCCGTTCCCTGGGGTTAAGCCCAGCGCCTGTAATGCCTGAAGCGCCTCTTCGCCGTCGCGGTTCGAGGTGAAAAGACCAACGAGAACTTGTAGCATGAGCTCCCTCCGAGGTCGCACCGGTGCACACTGGGACGCGCAACGCACATGCCTGAGACGGCGAGGTGCGAGGCGCACCTGCGTGAGCGTCTCCACGGCCTTGAGTTCGAGCCGTGATTCGGGGAGCTTGCCGCCTTTCGACGCGCCTCACTGTGTGGTGTGCCGGGTCACCACATTCAAAGCCATGCGTGCGGCCGAGGTACGGGTTTCCACACCCAGCTTTTCGAAGACGTGTTCCAGGTGCTTGTTGGCGGTGCGCGGGCTCATGCCGAGGATATCGGCGATATCGCGATTGGTTTTGCCCAGCGCGACCCAATACAGCACATCGGCTTCGCGAGGCGTTAGCCGGAACGCCTGCGTCAAGGCGGCGGGTCCGGGCGAACCGGGCTTGCACTGGATCAGCAGCAGTTCCTCGCCCTGCGCACCGCGACGCAGCCGGCTGACAATCAGTTGTTCGCTCGCGGCCAGCAACTCGAACGGCCTGACTTCGGGAGCCTCGAGCGCGTCATGCAGCCAACTGCACAACGCGGCCGGCAGGCGACCATGGGCATCGAGCGTGCTGCGTAGCCACGACAGGGCAAGCGGTGTCAGCCACAGCACTTCGCCGCTGGGGTCCACGGCGACCACAGCCTGGCCGGCAGCATCCATCGCTGCGCGGGTCTGCACGACCAGGCGCGAATTGCGCAGGTGCGAAGCGATGCGCACCATGACTTCGGCCGGACGAATCGGCTTGGTGATGTAATCGACTCCGCCAGCCTGGAAACCCTGCAGAATATGCTCAGTCTCCGTCAGACCTGTCATGAACACCACCGGGATCGTGCGGGTCTGGAGGTCTTCCTTGAGCTGCCGGCAGGTCTCGAAGCCATCTATGCCGGGCATCACCGCATCAAGCAGGATCAGGTCGGGCGGCAAGCGGCGGGCGCGATCCAATGCCCCCGCGCCGTCGGTTGCGACCAGCACCGTGTAGCCCGATTTGTCGAGCAGCGTATGCAGGATCGAGAGGTTTTCGGGGGCGTCGTCAACAATCAGGACGACATCGCGAAGCGGATCAGGACGTAGCATCGGGGTTCGTCTGCATGGTTCTGTCAAGGTATCGCAAATATTCGGGAAGGTCGAAGCGCTCGACGTGCGCGCGCAAGATTCCTGTGAATACACCATAAGAGGGGTCGAGCTGCTCGATCTCTCTGAGCTTATCGAGGATGCCGCGCACGTACCCGAGGCTGCCGACCTCGTGCAGGCTGCGCAATAGTTCCGGGTCGGGCAGGGCGATTTCTGGCGGCGGAATCGAGCGGGTCGCGGAGGGAAGCGGGTCTGTTGGCGCTATCTGCGCCGCAACAGCTGGCGTTGCCGGGACCCACTGCAGGTTCAGGCGCTCGCGGATCAATTCCAGCAGTTCGACAACATTGACAGGCTTGACGAGGAAATCCTCGTTGCGAATGCCCGCTGCGTTTTTCCGGCCCTTGTCGAATGCATTGGCCGAGACCACGATAATCGGCGCATTGCTCAACAGATTCGCGCGAAGCAGGCGCGCGGTTTCCCAGCCGTCCAGGTGCGGCATGCCGATATCGAGCAGGATCAGGTCGGGTGCGAACGAAGAGGCGGCGCGCAGCGCCTCGATTCCGGAAGCCACTTCCTGAACCTCGAAGCCCAGCGGTTCAAGCAGCTTGACGTGTAACTCGCGGTCCACCCGCTCGTTATCTACCACCAGCACACGGCGTGGCGGGCCGGCATAGCCGCCGATCGGCAGTTTGGGAACGGCTGGAACCGGCTTCGGATCGCGCACTTCCGGCAAGAACAACTGGACGCGAAAAGTGCTGCCGCGGCCGGTCTCGCTCGTTACGGTCAGAGTGCCTCCCATCACGTCCGTGAGCATCTTGGCGATGGTCAGGCCTAGCCCCGTACCGCTTTCCGAGCCGCCAGGGACATTGGCCCCGCGCTCGAACGGCAGGAAGATGCGGGTCAGGTCATCCGCATTAATGCCCACGCCGGAATCGATGATTTCGAAGACGGCCATCTCCCGCCGGTATTGCAGGCGCAGGGTGACAACGCCGCGATCGGTGAACTTCACCGCGTTGCCCAGGATATTGATGAGGACCTGGCCCACGCATTTTTTATCGGCACGCACGGCGAGGGGCAAATTGGGCGGCGCCTCGTAATGGAAGCTGATGCCCTTGGCGCGCGCCTGCAAGCTCACCATATCGGCTAACTGCGCGACGAATTCGGGAAAACGCACTTCCTCGAATTCAAGCGTCATTTTGCCGGTCTCGATCTTGGCAATATCGAGCAGGCCGTCGATCAACGATACGAGATGCTCCCCGCTGCGGCGAATCACCGCCAGTGCGAGATGGCGGTGCGGAGGAATGGACGTATCCTGTTCGAGCATCTGCGCGTAGCCGAGAATGCTGTTGAGCGGTGTGCGCAATTCGTGGCTGATGCCGGTGACATAGCG
>JBEKNG010000926.1:0-2629 GCA_049523075.1 Paraburkholderia sp. | reverse complement strand
GATCGCCTCATAGCCCATGTGCGTGATCATTTCCAGCAGCGATTCGCGAATCAGGCTGTTGTCGTCGACGATCAGCACCTGCGAGCGGCCGCCTTCCTGCGCGCTCGCCACCTTCGCATTGGGCGGCCTGACGGACTCGACCGGCCCCACCGGTATCGTCACGGTGAAGGTCGTCCCCTCGCCCATCTTGCTTTCCACCGCCACGCTGCCACCGAACAGTTTCAAGAGGCCCTGGACGATCGCGAGGCCCATGCCCGCCCCCTCGAAGCGCCGGGTGCGCGAGCCGTCGAGCTGGGTAAATTCCTTGAACATCTGCGGCAGTTGCTTGGGCGGCACGCCCGGCCCGGTGTCGCTCACCTCGATGGTCAGCACCGCCAACCGCTGCACCAGCCGCACCCGAACCGAACCCTTTTCGGTGTAGCGAATCGCGTTTGTCACGAGGTTGCTGACAATCTGGCGGATCCGGTGCGGATCGGAGTCCACCGGTCCAGTCAAGCCGCTCGCTTCGCTGGCGAGCGTCAGCCTTCGCGCTTGCGCGGCTGGCGTGTGCTCGTCGACGATAGAAGCCAGCAATTCGCGCGGCTCGAATTGCTCGTAGCGCAATTCGAGCTTGCCGGCGCCGAGGCGCGCGTAATCGGTGAGATCGCGCATCTGTGCTTCCAGATGCCGTGCCGCGCTTTCGAGCCGCTGGATTACCTTGCGGTCCGCGTCGGATTGAAAGTTGAAGCCGAGCAGTTCGATCGACGACACGATCGCATGCAGCGGCGTGCGCAATTCGTGGCTGATCATGCCGAGAAAGGCGTCCTTCGCCAGACTCGCCTCACGCGCGGCGCGGGTCGCCTGATGCTCGGCTTCGAGCGCGGCGCGTTGCTGCCTGATCAGGCGGCTGCGGCGGCGGCCGTTCACCACCAGCAGCAGCGTGGCCGCCGCGGAGAGCAGCACCAACATGATCCCGGCGGCAAACAGCATGCGCCGCTTGTCGATGAAATCGCGGCTCAGCGCTTCGCGGTCGGCCACATCGGCAAAACGCCGGGCCAGGGCCAGATCGTTGACCTCCTGCCAGTGCGCGCGCAGCGCGGCAACGATGAGGTCCGCCTGGTGAGGATCCTGCGGCAGCGCTTCGAGGTTGGGCTCGAGCTCGTCCAGCGTCTTTTCGAGCGTGCGGATCTCGCTCTCCTGGCGCTGCAGCAACGCGAGCTGATCGACCAGCATGCGCGTCGAGCCGGCCATCACGTGCAGCTTCGACTGCAGCACTTCATAACGCAACTCCAGTCGCGGGTAATCGACATCGGTGCCGCTGCGATACAGCAGCAACTGGTTTTCGAGGCGCGCGTAGGCAATCTGCAGTTGCGCGGCGTCCCAATAGAAGCCGTCGTACGTGCCTGTGAGCAACTGCGTCGAGCGCGGGTTGAGCAGGTTGGCGTACATCAGGTAGCCGATCGCCCCGACCGGCGCGGCGAGTGCTGTGACCCAAGCCACCGCCAGCAGCCAGCGGCGCAGCCGATGCGGCGTCACTTGACGATCAAGTCCTTGATTTGCCATACGAATTTTGAGTCCGCGGCCGCTCCCGAGAGTTCCGTCGGGAACGCGTCGCGCGGATAGATGAGAAACAGCGGTCCGAAGTCGCTGACCTTTAAACGCTCGCCGTTCATGCTATACGCAACGATCACGCCGTAGCGATCGCAGTCCGACACCGGGATCGTTTCCGTGTAGTCGTCGAGCGTATGGACTTCGATCTGGCTGCCATGAGCGCCGACCAGCTTCAGGATATCCGCGAGCGAGGGACCTGTGAAGGTCGAGCGGGCTGTCCACGTGGTCGACGTCGTGATGGAGTGAATGGGCAGCGCAAGAAGCTGGGCTTCCGTCAGGTGATAAACCGTGTGGGAAGGGTCATTGCTTGCGGCAACCATGCCCCCTACGTCGAGCGACAGCGCGGCTGCATGCGCGAGCCCGGCCCCTAACGCCCCTACCTCGATTGCGAGACACAAGATCCATCGCGCGCCTTTGCTGGTGTAGTCCATGTGACCGGCCTTATTTTCATCTGTTTTCTTGTGCCGCCGTGACCCGCTTGCCCACAACTGACCTGTTTCCTCCAGATAATCCGCAGATATCCAGAAGCGTCGCAGACCCGATCCCGACGTGCCCTACCATTCATGCCTCGTGGGGCCGAACGGCCAAACCGGACGCATCATATCGTCGAACCAGGGGACATCAGAAAGCCTGGCAGGCTACGTGGCCAGCAGCCGCTCAAGCCTTGCCGTCTGGCACCTGCAGATGACGCGCCGCGCGTTGCGAGGCCACCACGATCAGCTTCATGGTCGCGCGCGTGGCGCCGACGAACAGCTTGCGGGCGCTGCGCTCGTCGAAGCTGTCGAAATCGACCTCCGTGAAGATCACGCAGGGCGCCGATTGCCCCTTGAAGCGATAGATCGACTCCAGCAGCACGTCACCCTCACGGTACTCCGGGTTGCCGAACAGGTCGTACTTGCCGGTGAAGCTGCGCAGGCGATGCGGTCCGAGCTGATCGAGCGAGCTCAGCACCGAACCTTCGCGCCCACGAAACGACAGCACTGCAATGTCCTGCTTGCGGAACCCTAGCGAGAGCGCCTGGGTGATCGCCCGTTTGGTG
>JBEKNG010000925.1:0-2632 GCA_049523075.1 Paraburkholderia sp. | reverse complement strand
CGTCTATCCGCGCACCGATTTCAAGGGAGCGCCATTCTGATGCGTGTCACACACATAACCCGCATAGCTCGCGTAAGTCGCCTCAATCGCTCAACCCTGCGGGCAGCGGCCTGCCTGCCATTGCTCGCATTGTTCACCGCATGCGGCGCCTGGCAGTCGATCAAGGATACGAGCGCGGACACAACCCGCGCCGTATTCATTGCGAAAGTGAAGCAGATGAACCTCGTGATCGCAAGTCGCAGCGCACTCAACCAGGACGGGCGCGGTGTGTCATTGCCGGTCGTGCTACGCATTTACCAGTTGAAGGATTCAAAGGCATTTGAAACAGCTACCTACTCACAGTTGCTGGCAGGTACGGGCGATGCGTTGAAGGCGGGCATTCTCGCTAAGGCCGAAGTAACCCTGGCTCCATCCGTAACCGTGAGGCTGTCCGAACCGATGGAGGATGACGCGCAATATGTCGGCGTCGTAGCGTTTTTCCGTGACCGGGCGAACGCCGAATGGCAATTGGTGATTCCCAAGACACAGTGGAAGAAAGCCGATCCCGTGAGCATGTCCGTCACCGACAATCGCCTCGAAATCGACTCCGCACGCTGAGTAGGACAAGCAGCAGGTTTTTAGCATGCATGGCCGCGCCGCGATTGAGCCTTCGTCCTTTTCACTACAAACCAGCGGGACCAGCCCCGCCGTCTCGAGGCCGCTGCGCTTGTCGCACAAACGTCCCCGAGACGGGCGTCACTTCATCGAACAATCACGTTCGCTTAGGCCTCACGATTCGCGTCGACCACCGTCAACGCCGCCATGTTGATGATCCGGCGCACCGTAGAGCTCGAAGTGAGAATGTGGACCGGCGCGTTGGCACCCAACAGGAACGGGCCGACCGCAACATTGCTACCCGCCGCGGTCTTCAACAGGTTATAGGCGATGTTGCCCGAGTCGACGTTCGGGCACACCAGCAGGTTCGCCGCCCCCTTCAAGCGGGACATCGGCAGGAGGCGCGAACGGAGCGCTTCGTCGAGCGCGCAATCGCCATGCATTTCGCCATCGACTTCCAGCGTGGGCGCCTGCTGCGTAACCAGCTCAAGCGCACGCCGCATCTTCGCGCCAGAGGCCGAGCTGCCGGAACCGAAGTTCGAGCGCGACAACAGCGCCACCTTCGGCACCAGATTCAACCCCGTCATGCTGTGCGCCGCGGCAATCGTGAATTCGGCAATCTGTTCGGCGGTCGGATCGTCATTGACGTGGGTATCCACCAGCGCGATGGTGCGATCGTCGAGCAGCAGAATATTCATGGCCGCATAGGTCTGCGCACCGGCTTTCTTGCCGATCACCTGATCGACGAAGCGCAGATGATCGTGATACGCGCCGACCGTTCCGCACACCATCCCGTCCGCATCGCCAAGCTTCACCATCATGGCGCCGATCAGTGTCAGCCGGCGGCGCATTTCGACGCGCGCCATCTCCTTGGTGATGCCGTCGCGACACATCAATTCCCAGTACGTCGTCCAGTATTGATGGAATCGTTCGTCATACTCAGGATTTGTCACTTCGACGTCTTGACCCAGGCGCAGACGCAGGCCGTATTTCTCGATCCGCGCCATCAGCACTTCCGGACGTCCGACCAGAATCGGGCGCGCGAGTTTTTCATCCACGATCACCTGGACCGCCCGCAACACGCGCTCTTCCTCGCCCTCGGTGAACACAATACGCGATTTGCCGCCCTCGCGGACAACCTGCCGCGCCGCCGCGAACAACGGCTTCATGAAGGCGCCGGAGCGGTAGACGAATTGCTGCAACTGCTCGGTGTACGCCTCCAGGTCCTTCAACGGACGAGTGGCAACGCCGCTTTCCATCGCGGCCTTGGCCACGGCCGGCGCAATGCGCACAATCAGGCGCGGATCGAACGGCTTCGGAATGAAGTACTCGGGACCGAACTCCACACCATAAGCGCCATAAGCCGCGGCGACCACCTCGTTCTGCTCTTCTTCCGCCAACGCTGCAATCGCGTACACGGCGGCCTTTTCCATTTGAGGGGTAATGGTGGTCGCACCCACGTCCAGCGCGCCCCGGAAAATATAGGGGAAACACAAAACGTTGTTGACCTGGTTCGGATAGTCGGAGCGGCCGGTCGCAATGACCGCGTCGTCACGCACCGATTTCACTTCGGCCGGCGAGATTTCCGGCGTGGGATTAGCCAACGCCAGAATCAGCGGGCGAGCCGCCATGCGCGCCACCATCGCGGGCTTCAGCACGCCGCCAGCCGACAGACCAAGGAACACGTCCGCGCCTTCGATGACCTCTTCCAGCTTGCGGGCCGAGGTCTCTTTAGCGAAGCGCGCTTTCTGCGGGTCCATCAGCGTCGTACGGCCCTGATAGACCACGCCTTCGATGTCGGTCGCCCAGACATTCTCGATCGGCAAGCCGAGCTCCACCATCAACTCGAGGCAAGCCAGTGCCGCGGCACCCGCGCCGGAAGTGACGACCTTGACCTCCTTGATGCTCTTGCCCACCACCTTCAAACCGTTGATGAAAGCCGCGCTCACGGTGATCGCGGTGCCGTGCTGGTCGTCATGGAACACCGGAATCTTCATCCGCTCGCGTAGCTTACGCTCCACAGCAAAGCATTCCGGCG
>JBEKNG010000924.1:0-2634 GCA_049523075.1 Paraburkholderia sp. | reverse complement strand
AATCGTCGCAGTCGACGGCATATTTGGCAACTCAATTCCTGCATGATTTATGCAGACCTTCCCTAACTCATTTCCACTGGACGCGCCAGCATGATCGGATAGCAACCGGATGCAACGAAATCGGAAAATGCCTCTTTCCTTGGTGGGGTTGGCTGTTTCTGATTTCGTACTTTTTTGGGCCTGCAGTCATTCTGGCGACGATTAGCGCAGTCGCATGGCGCAGATGGTCTGTGGGGAAATGGGCTTGCAGTTGCTTCGGTGTAACGGTATTGGTTCTTGCGCTATACGCAGCGGATTACTTTGTCTAAAGCGCAATTTGCGGAATGGCGGGCGCATGGTACGTTTCTCAGAAGGCCAACAAACACCGATAACGCTCTGCATCTGTCAAATTGCGTTGCGTCACTAGCGCATCCGCTTCGCGCCTGATGGAATCACTTGTCGGCCCATGAACAGGGGCAGGCGAACAATGCCCGGTGCCATGCACTGGCGGCTTGTTCGGCCTGAAATGCAGTGGGCCGCCCCCCGATTCGTGCGAGTCCCGCGCCCTTCAAGGCAACGACAAAAAGGCGCGATCGCTCGTGCCCGTTCGTCGTTGCAGCGAGTCGCAGCTATTTGCTGTCAGTGCCGCGTGGCCATTGCCTGCGCGTCCGTCGTGGTCGCGTTGACCCGTTTCGCTGGCACCGCTTTGCGCGTCGGCGCCAAAATGCGGGCCGCCGACTCAGCACTGATGGTGGCGTCCTGCACGCCGCACGCATCATAGGAAATAACGCGGAACATCTCAAGCGAGCCTTCTGCCTGCATAAGGTACGTCTCCGCGGTATCCGTCAGCAAGCCAAGCGTCGTTTGTTGGTTTTTTCGCCCATCAAAGGTGATGGCCGGTTGCATCTGCATGGTTGCTGACGCCACCCGGTATCGCCCTGCAGGGCTGAGCCCGGCCCACTTCGCCAGCTTCCATCACGTTCCGTCGTGCCGCGCGCAGGTTCAGCGCGCCTTTCTCCCGCCTCGATAAGCCCTTCTCCCGCCATGCCTTGGATTGCGGCTAAGGGCCGCGTAAGCTATGGTGAGTTCGTTGCGGCACGTCACACCCCGGGCGCCGACATCCCGGCAAGTGGCCTCTTTCCACCAATGCGCTGCGCGATCCGCGGCGCCGCTAAAGGCTGGACCATGGCAGACGACAGCATTGAAACCCGTCCCACTCCTTCCGCAACCCGACTCCTGGTTGCGCCGCAACAATTCTCCCTCGACGTGCTGCTGGAAAAGTACGCGAAAGGCGACGAACAGACCGCCGACGATGTCTACCGGCGCGTCGCTCGCGGTGTCGCGATGGCTGAACCCGCGGCCCTGCGCGAAACCATCGAAGCGCGCTTCGTAGAAAACCTGCGTCATGGCGCGCTCGGTGCCGGCCGCATCATGAGCGCGGCCGGCACCGGCATCGCCGCCACCCTCATTAACTGCTTCGTGCAACCGGTAGGCGACGCCATCCAGGGGACCGATGAGCAAGGCTTGCCGGGCATCTACGTTGCACTGCTGCAGGCGGCCGAGACGATGCGCCGCGGCGGCGGGGTCGGTTATAACTTTTCGGCGATCCGCCCGAAAGGCGCGCGCGTTCACACCACCAGTTCATCCGCCTCCGGTCCGTGCAGTTATATGGACGTGTTCGACGCCTCGTGCCGTACGGTAGAAAGCGCGGGCTCGCGGCGCGGCGCGCAAATGGCCGTGCTCGACTGCAACCATCCCGACCTGCTCGAATTCATCGAGGCGAAGCATTCGAAGGGCCGCTGGAACAATTTCAACGTGTCGGTCGCCGTCACGGACGAGTTCATGCGTGCGGTCGAACAGAATCAACCGTGGCAGTTCGTGCATCGCGCCGAGCCTTCGCCGTCATTGCGTGCCGCCAATGACATGCAGCAGCGCGAAGACGGCCTGTGGATCTACACCGAGAAGCCGGCGCGCGCGATCTGGGACCGCATCATGCGCTCCACTTACGATGTGGCCGAGCCAGGTGTGGTGTTCATCTCGCGAATGAACGAAGACAACAACCTGCGCGCGGTCGAAACGATTCGCGCGACCAATCCCTGTGGCGAACAACCGCTGCCGCCCTATGGTTGCTGCAATCTCGGGCCGCTCAATCTGACGCGCTTCGTGCGCGACCCGTTTGCGCAAAGCAAAGGGGGAACGCCTTCTTTCGATTGGGACACGCTCGCGCAAAGCACCCGCACCCAGGTGCGTTTTCTCGACGACGTGCTCGATGTGACGCTGTGGCCACTGCCCGAGCAATACGACGAATCGCGCGCCAAGCGGCGCATCGGGGTCGGCTTCACGGGGCTCGGCGATACGCTCGTGATGCTCGGCCTGCGCTACAACTCGCCCGAGGGCCGCGACCTCGCGGTGCGCATCGCCCGGCTGATGCGCGATGAGGCGTACCGTGCTTCCGTCGAGCTCGCCCGTGAGCGCGGCGCGTTTCCGCTACTCGACGCGAAACTCTATCTGGAAGACGGCACGTTCGCTTCGCGCCTGCCCGACGATATCAAGGATGCGATCCGCCGCGATGGCATCCGCAACAGCCACCTGTTGTCCATCGCGCCGACTGGCACGGTGAGTCTCGCGTTTGCCGACAATGCCTCGAACGGCATC
>JBEKNG010000923.1:0-2638 GCA_049523075.1 Paraburkholderia sp. | reverse complement strand
CGCTGGCAGCTTGCGGCAAGCACGAGGGCCAGCCGGTCCGCTGAGGGCGCGGCGGTCGCCGGGAAGGTCAGGAAAACGCCGGAGCAGCCGTATGAGCGCCGGGCCCGGCGGCAGCTGCTGCAAAGAAAAAGGCGCACAGCTCACCGTGCGCCTCTCAACGAAGCAGCGTGTCAGGGCGGGCCGTAGGCCGCGCCGCAGGCGTTCAGTCGCCGAACAGCTTCTGGCGCAGTTCGCGGCGTTCCTGCGCTTCGAGCGACAGGGTTGCCGTGGGCCGGGCCAGCATACGCGGAATGCCGATCGGCTCGCCGGTTTCTTCGCACCAGCCGTAGTCGCCCGATTCGATGCGCGCGAGCGATTGCTGCACCTTCTTCAGCAGCTTGCGTTCGCGGTCGCGCGTGCGCAGTTCCAGCGCATGCTCTTCCTCGATCGTCGCGCGATCGGCCGGGTCCGGCACGATCACGGTTTCGCGCAGGTTTTCGGTCGTCTGGCCGGCATTGCGGAGAATCTCCGCCTGCAGCTGTTCAAGCTTGTTCTTGAAGAAAGCGAGCTGATCCTCATTCATGTAATCCTTGTCGCTCATCTTCAGGATTTCGGCTTCGGTCAAGAGTCGTTTCGTCGTCATCTGGCTTGCTTCTTCAATGTGAGGCAAAACTCGTACATGTTGCCCGCACTTTCGTGTTGCCCGCAAAGGCGCGTCACACGCTCAATGAGCGCCGGCGAACACGGACGGTGGGCTGTCGTGACGCCGAAGCGCCGGACGCCTAAATGCCGTGCGCCGAAGCGCAGGGCGTCCAGGCATCGATGCGGGGCCGAACTCCTCTGGAAACGATCTTCAAATGCTCCTGAGGCATTGCTTACCGGCGGCGCGCCCTTTAGGGCGGTGGGCCAGCCAGCTTGTCGGCGTGCTGCTTCCCGGACAAGATTTTCCGGCGCCGTATCAGGCCCGGCGCGGGTTACGCGCTGGCCGGGCAATCGTTCTCATTCTCCAGTGGGCTCGTATTGTAACTGAATCACAATCCGCCGCCGCAACCGGGATTATTCCGGGCCGCGGCACGTCGATATCCTGAAAATATAACGCGCGAACGGCCAAAAAGCGATGGGCGCGCACGATTCCTGCAACAAGGGTTTTCACGCGTTTTTCACTGCTTGCGTGCCTCCGGACACTTTTGGGAAGAATCGGGGGCTTTTGAGCCCCCGGCATTTCGTGTTCCCGGCCGTATCCATCAGGCCGTTGTCCCCGCTTAGACCAGGCACGCGCTCAGCCCGTCGGTAATCAGGTCTTGCGGCAGCTCGATGCCGATAAACACCATCTTGCTGTTTTTCTTCTCGATTGGCTGCCATTTGGCTGCCAGATCGCTGCCCATCATCTGATGCACGCCCTGGAACACTACTTTGCGGTCGACGCCCTTCATGTACAGCACGCCCTTATAGCGCAGCAGCCGTTCGCCATAGATCTGCAGAATGCCACCAAGGAAGTCCTCGAGCTTGTTCGGATCGAACGGACGATCGCTACGGAACACGAACGATTTGATCTTGTCGTCGTGATGCGCGTGGTGGTGATGGCCATGGTCGTGGCCCTCGTGGTCGCAGTGGCCATGATCGTGGTCGCAGTTCGCGTGATCATCATGGGTATGGCCGTGCTCGTCGTGCGCGTGGGCGTGGCTGTGGGCGTGTTCGTCTTCGGCGAGGAAGTCCGGGTCGATTTCGAGCTTGGCGTTCAGATTGAAGCCGCGCAGGTCGAAGATTTCCTTGATGTCCGCTTCGCCGAAATTCACCACCTTGATCGCTGCACGCGGATTCATGTGCAGCACGCGATGGCGCAGCGCGTCCACCGCAGCTTCGTCGACCAGATCGGCCTTGGTGATGAACAGGCGATCGGCGAAGCCGACCTGGCGCTGCACCACTTCGTGCTCGTCGAGCTGGTGGTTGGCGTGCTTGGCGTCGACCAGCGTGATGATTGCGTCGAGCAGGAATTCGTCGGCAATCTCGTTATCCATAAAGAACGTCTGCGCGACCGGGCCCGGATTCGCGAGACCGGTGGTTTCGATCACGATACGGTCGAAATCCAGCTCGCCGGCGCGCTTTTTCGCCGCCAGATCGCCGAGCACGCGCGCCAGGTCGCCGCGGATCGTGCAGCAGATACAGCCGTTGCTCATCTGGATGATCTGCTCGTTCGCGTCCTGCACGAGGATCTCGTTGTCGATGTTCTCTTCGCCGAACTCGTTCTCGATCACGGCGATCTTCATGCCGTGCTTCTCGTTCAGGATGCGCTTGAGCAGCGTGGTTTTACCGCTGCCGAGGAAGCCGGTCAGGATAGTGACGGGAATCATGATGGTCGCCTGTTTGTGCGTGAATCTTTGCGTGAATCGGAATGCCTGGGTCGAAGGCGGCAGCGAGGCGCTGCGCCGTTCGAGCTGGTCGGCTATTGAAACATATCTGTCAAGCCGCTGCAGCCGGGCCGGCCGGCCATCCGCTGCGCAGGAAATACCTCGAAACTATGGGCGATTACGCCGTTTGCAACAATAGGCCTTTCAGATACTCGCCTTCCGGGAAGGCGGTGAGCAGCGGATGGTCGACGCCGGCCCCGAGGCGCTTGAGGATGCGGGCGTCGACGCGGGCATCGGCGGCCGCGCCGGCG
>JBEKNG010000922.1:0-2639 GCA_049523075.1 Paraburkholderia sp. | reverse complement strand
TGGATCAGGTGGCGGGCGCCAGCACGGCGCTGCAGTCCGCGGGGATGTGCATGCAGTTCATCGCACCATGTTTCGGCGCGGTGCTGACGAGCCTGCTCTCTACCAGTGATGTGTTCATCGCGATCGGCAGCATTGCGATGGCGTGTCTCGTTGCCGTAGGCGTGTGTTTTGGCATGCAGCAGGACACTGGCCACCGCGTCGGCGTCAATCGTCGATAAGCGCTATCCTTTTCGCTTCACGCAACCGGCAGTCTGTTCCTCTCGCGGAGTTCACCATGCAATACCGTAAATTCGGCCGCACCGGCCTAAGCGTTTCACGTTTATGTCTTGGCACGATGACGTTCGGCTTACAGACCCAAGAGTCTGTCTCGCACAGCATCCTCGATAAGGCGGCGGAAGCCGGCGTCAACTTCATCGATACGGCGGACGTCTATCCGCTCGGCGGCGGAGAAGATCTCGCGGGGCGCACCGAAGAAATCGTCGGCCGCTGGTTGAAGGGCAAGCGCGAGCGCTTTATCGTCGCGACCAAGGCGGTAGGGAAGGTGGGACCGTCGCCGTGGGATCAGGGTGCGTCGCGCAAACACCTGCTCGATGCCATCGACACGTCGCTGCGCCGCCTCGGCACCGACTATGTGGACCTGTACCAGTTGCACTCCGACGACCACGAGACGCCGCTCGACGAGACACTCGAAGCGCTCGACGTCATCGTGCGCTCGGGCAAGGCGCGCTATGTCGGCGTATCGAACTTCCTGGCTTATCGGCTAGCGCGTGCCTTGGGACGCGCGGACGTGCTGCGGGTGGCGCGCTTCGTGTCGGTTCAGCCACGCTACAACTTGCTGTTCAGGCAGATCGAGCGCGAGTTGCTACCGCTCGCCGGCGAAGAACAACTCGCCGTCATCCCGTATAACCCGCTGGCTGGCGGTCTGCTGACCGGCAAGCACCGGCACGACGCGCAGCCTGCAGAGGGCCGCTTCACAGCAACCGTGGGTAAAGCCGGCGCGCTGTATCAGGAGCGCTACTGGCATAAGCGCGAATTCGAAACCATCGACAAACTGCGCACGCTTGCAGCGGAGTCTGGCGCTTCGCTGACGAAAACGTCGCTAGCCTGGGTGCTCGCCAATCCGTTGATCACGTCGGCGATCATCGGCGCGAGCAAGCCCGATCAATTGACAGACACGCTCAGTGCTGTCGACCTCACGCTCGATGCCGAACTGAAAGCACAACTCGACGATACGACGCACGAGTACCGCTGGGGCGATGCGGCACGCTAAATGACGAAGCGCGGCACCTCGCTCGAGGTACCGCGCCTCCGCTGCTAAAGGTTGCGCGCGCAACAACGCATGCGCTTCACAGGCGCATCACCCGAACTCACCCGTGCGTTGGGTCGCTTCCGGCAACTGACGTGTGTCACGCAATGAGAGCGGATGCCAAAGTCGCGCGCCGCCTTCGATACCGGCATCGTTCGACACCACCGCTACGTTCGACGGCAGCTTGAAGGTCAGGCGCGCAGCGTTGCCGCCGCCAATCCATAGCTTGTCGTAGTTCACCAGCGAAGCAAGAATGCCGATGATCTTCTCGACACGGTGATTCCAGCGCTTGTTGCCCGCCTTCATGCGCGCGGCGTCGCCGACGTATTCGTCGTACGCGCGGTTCTTGCTGACCGGATGATGGGCCAGCTCGAGGTGAGGCATCAATTCGCCGTCGCGGAACATGGCCGTGCCCGCGCCCGTGCCAAGCGTCAGCACGAACTCGATGCCGTGGCCCTCGATTACCGCAAAGCCTTGCACCTCGGCGTCGTTGATCATGCGCACGGGCAAGCCGCCAAGCCGCGTGGCTAACGATTCGGCAAGCGGAATATCGTGCCAGCCCTCGTCGCCGAAATGCGGCGCCGTCAACACGCGGTTGTTGCGCACCACACCCGGAAAGCCGATCGAGATGCGTGTTGGCGGATGCTCCGCAACCAGCGGCTCGACCAGCTTGACCAGCGTATCGACCAGTTGCTCGGGCGTACAGGGATGCGGCGTCGCCACACGCAGGCGCTCGGTGAGCATCTTGCCTTGCGCGTCGATGATCGCGGCCTTCAGCCCTGTGCCCCCTACGTCGATCGCAAGGATCTGCTCCGCACCGCGCCTGGCGCTGCTTTTCGTTGCGGACTTAGGTGCGAGGTCAGGCGCGGCTTTCGTCGCGACTTTTGTTGCGGACTTCGCCGCACGTTTGACGGTGCTGTTACCGGTGCCGTTGGCACTGCTCTTGACGTTACCTTTGACGTTGGTCTGACGTGTTGCCACAGTGGTCCCCTGGTGATGTGGAGTTGAGCCTTACTTCTTCGCGTTCGCGTCCTTGCTCAAAGGCCGCCATGTATGGCCATTTTGTGCGAGCAATGCGTCGGCCTCGGCCGGACCCTCGCTGCCCGCCGGGTAGCCGTGCACCGGCAGTGGACTGCCCTTCGGATGCAGCACGTCGTCCACCGCAGCCCAGCTCGTCTCGATGCTGTCGGCGCGCTGAAACAGCGTCTCATCGCCTAGCATGCAGTCGTACAACAGCGTTTCGTAGCCGACGTTCGGCTGTTCGTCGAAGAAATCGCCGTAATTGAAGGACGACTGCACCGCGCCCATCTGCATCACAGGCCCTGGCGCTTTC
>JBEKNG010000921.1:0-2645 GCA_049523075.1 Paraburkholderia sp. | reverse complement strand
GAAATCGGTCTTCGTGGCATTATCTAACGCACCTTCACGGCACGACAGGAGCGTACACCATGGCGACTTATATCGTCTTCACGCGGGAAAGCACGCAGGACCAGAGCGAACTCGACGTTTATCAGAGCAAGGTCGGCCCGACCTTCAAGGGCCATCCGGTCAAGATTCTCGCCGCCTACGGGCCGCAACAGGTGCTCGAGGGCGATGCGCCCGAAGGCATCGTGATCGTGGAATTTCCTTCCACAGCGGAGGCTCGCGCGTGGTACGACAGCCCCGCCTATCAGGAAGTCGCGCAGCACCGTTTCAAGGGTTCGCGCTATCGCGCGGTTCTCGTCGAAGGCGTGTGATACACGCGCATTGCGCCATCTGAACGATGCGCAATGCGCAGCCCTTCCTGGGCCACGCTGATTCTGCCGCGTGTCGTTTTCGATTACCGGAAGTACTGCTTAGTGAAGCAAGCCGCGGCGTCTTCTTAAAGAAAATGCCGTACGCGTGCAATGTTTTGTGTCAGGGGAAGGCCCAGATACATTGGGATACAAAGCGTTCTGCGAGCCAGGCTATAAAGTAGACATGACTTGTGATGGAGCGCTTTATGACTACCGCGTCGACGCAACCTATCCTTGCCCTCGTGCCCGCGCACCGGTTGCCTGGACAGCATCGATCCGTATACGCTGGAGGTCTATCTGACCTGGCGCGCGAGCCTACGCGCCGTGGCGGACGGATGCGCCGGCTGCTGACGATGCTGGTCTTCCTCGCAGGTGGATTTGCGGCGGAAATGGCGCATCCCGTGCAGTGTTCGCTGGTCAACGTCAGCCGGGTGCGTCTCTGTCTCCGGAAGGGATAATCGCTCGATGGAAAACACCGACCATGTGCTGATCGTCGACGACGATCGCGGTATTCGCGAGTTGCTGGCGGGCTATCTGGAGAAGAACGGCATGCGCGTCTCGCTCGCCGCGAACGGTCGTCAGATGCGCGCCGTGCTGGAGCAGGGCGCCCCCGACCTCATCGTGCTGGACCTGATGTTGCCGGGCGAGGATGGCCTCGTGCTGTGCCGCGAATTGCGCGCGGGCAAGTTCCGCTCGGTGCCGGTGCTCATGCTGACCGCCCGCAGCGAGGAGACGGATCGTATCGTCGGGCTGGAGATGGGCGCTGACGATTACCTCGCCAAGCCGTTCGCGGTGCGCGAACTGCTGGCGCGCATCCGTTCCGTGCTGCGCCGCGCGCGCATGTTGCCACCCGGCATGCAGGTGACGGAAACCGCGTCGATGATCGCCTTCGGCGACTGGCGGCTCGATACCACGGCGCGCCACCTGCTCGACGCCGAGGGCACCATGGTGGCGCTGAGCGGCGCGGAGTACCGCCTGCTGCGCGTGTTCCTTGATCATCCGCAGCGCGTGCTCACGCGGGATCAACTGCTCAACCTGACCCAGGGCCGCCAGGCCGATCCGTTCGACCGCTCGATCGATCTGCTGGTCAGCCGCTTGCGGCAGCGCCTGCAGGACGTTGCGCGCGAGCCCCGTTACATCAAGACGCTGCGCAGCGAAGGCTATGTATTTTCGGCGGCCGTGACGATGATCGAAGGCAATCCATGAACCTGAATGCCTGGCTGCATTGGCCACGCACGCTGTTCGCCAGGCTCGCACTGATCCTGTTGGTCGGCCTTGCGCTGGCGCAGACCATGTCGGTCTGGCTTACCATGACCGAGCGCGATCAGACCATGAACAATGTGATGATGGGCTACATTGAGCGCGAGGTTACGAGTTCCGTCGCGCTGCTCGATCATCTGCCGCCTGACGAGCGTGCCGAGTGGCTGCCGCGGCTCGCGCGGCGCACGTATCGTTTCATTCTTGGCCCGGGCGTCCCCGGCGCTGCGCCGGATGCCGACCTATCGGCGAGAGTAGCGCGATCGATTGAAAACGGTATCGGCAAACGCTATCGGCTGACCGCGAACGCCGTCCCGGGCGACCCCGACCGTCTGCAGGTCCATCTGCAGTTGAGCGACGGCACGCCGCTGACGATCGACTACCGGCCGATGGCGGGTGCGCCGTTGTCGCCCTGGCTGCCGGTGGTGCTGGCGTTGCAACTGGCGGTGCTGGTCACATGCTGCTGGCTGGCGGTCCGGGTGGCGACGCGCCCGCTGAGCCAACTGGCACGCGCGGCCGATACGCTCGGTCCCGATCTGAAAGCAGAGCGTTTGCCTGAAGACGGCCCGGACGAAGTAGCCCGTGCGGCGCGCGCTTTCAATGCGATGCAGGACCGCGTGAAGATGTATATGACTGAACGCCTGCAGATCCTGGCGGCGATTTCGCACGACTTGCAGACTCCGATCACCCGCATGCGTTTGCGGGTTGACGTCATGGACGACGACGCGCAGTGGGCCAAACTGCAGCAGGATCTGCATGAAATGGAAACGATGGTGAAAGAAGGGGTGACGTATGCCCGCACCATGCACGGTGCGAGCGAAGTGCCGCTCCGCATCGATCCGGATGCGCTGTTCGACAGCCTCGTTTTCGATTATCTGGATGCGGGAAAGGACGTGTCGTTGCAGGGACGCCTTGACACATCGTTGGTCACGCGTCCCCAGGCGCTGCGCCGGATCATTGGCAACCTGGTGGATAACGCGCTGAAGTTCGGCGGCGCGGCTG
>JBEKNG010000920.1:0-2650 GCA_049523075.1 Paraburkholderia sp. | reverse complement strand
AATTGCGCGAGCGACGCATGGGTTTCGTCGCGGGGCTTCACATGACCGGTCACGCGGCCGCCGCGCAGCACCGTAGCGGTGTCGCACAGTTCCTGAATTTCGTCGAGCTTATGACTGATGTAGAGAATGCTGCAGCCTTCGGCGGCGAGGCGCCGCAGCGTGTCAAACAGTTTCCGGACCGCTTGCGGCGTGAGCACCGAAGTCGGTTCGTCCATGATCAGAAGACGCGGGTTCTGCAGCAGACACCGCACGATTTCGACGCGCTGCCGCTCACCCACCGTCAAGCTGTGCACATGGCGCTGCGGGTCGATATCGAGTCCGTAATCCGCCGACACTTCGCGGATGCGCCTCGCCAGCGTCTTCAGGTCGAACGGTTCGTCGAGCGCAAGCGCGATGTTCTCGCCCACCGTCAGCGTCTCGAACAGCGAGAAATGCTGGAACACCATGCCGATACCGAGCTTGCGCGCGGCGGCGGGACTCGCGATCTCCACGGCTTGCCCTTGCCAGCGGATCTCACCGGCATCCGGGCGCACCGCACCGTAGATGATCTTCATCAGCGTGCTTTTGCCCGCGCCGTTTTCGCCGAGCACCGCATGGATTTCGCCGGGTGCGACGACCAGTGTCACATCGTCGTTGGCCCGCACGGCCGGATATTGCTTGGTGATGCCCGCCAGCACGAGACGCGGCACAACGGCCGGGCCGCCCGCAGGCTGCGCAGCGGTGTCGCCGTTATAAGAAGAGTCGTCCATGAGTTTCCGTAATACGCCTGTGACGGTCTAATGCAACAAGGCGGCGCGCCCCGGACGAATGCGCCGTTCGTTCGCTATTTCGAAATGACAATACCTAATTCGACCCTGTCAGTCGAGCCGCCAAAATTCCCGCAAACCCCCGCCACAGCGTGCTGTGCGGGTATCCCTCTCTTGACGCATTTTTGTATTCATATTAAAAGCCATATACTTAAAGGTCGGTTCGATCAGCCAGAACATATATTTCGGAGAAGTCATGAGCCAGCAACGCGAGGCGATCGACACATATTTATTACGCGTCTTGCACACCCTCCTGATGGAGCGCAGCGTGACGCGCGCGGCCGTCAAACTCAATCAGTCCCAACCCGCTATCAGTGCGGCACTGCGGCGTCTGCGCGACATCACCGGCGACCCGCTGCTGGTACGCGGCAAGTCCGGTATGGTCCCGACCGAGTACGGACTGCGTCTGCTCGAACCGGTGCAAAACGCCCTGCGCGAGATCGAACGCATCAAGTTCCAGCAACACAACTTCGATCCGGCCACTTCTATCCGCTGCTACCGGATCGGCTGCCCGGACTATCTGAACGTGCTGTTCGTGCCGACGGTAGTCGAGCGCTTCCGTCAGGCCGCGCCCAACGCGACGCTTGAATTTCATTCGCTCGGGCCGGCGTTCGACTACGAACTGGCGCTCGAAGACGGCAAGCTCGATATCGTGGTCGGCAACTGGCCGGAGCCGCCCGAGCAGTTGCATCTGTCGAACCTGTTTGTCGACCAGATCGTCTGCCTGATGAGCAGTGCGCATCCGTTCGCCAAGCGCGGCGGGTTGACGCTCGACCAGTATCTGAATGCTCCGCATCTTGCGCCTACTCCCTATTCGGTGGGCCAACGCGGCGCGATCGACGTGCACCTCGCGCGCGAGCGCCTGAAGCGCCATGTCGTCGTGACTCTGCCGTACTTCAACCTCGCGCCGTATGTGCTGATCAAATCGGATCTGATCTTCACGACGACGCGGCTTTTTGCGGACTACTACGCGAAATTCCTGCCCCTGACCGTGGTGCCCGCGCCGCTGGATTTCCCGCCAATGCAGTACTACCAGTTGTGGCACGAACGGGTTCACTACTCCGATGAAGTGCGGTGGTTGAGAAGTCTGGTCGCCGAAGCGACCAAGACCTTGATCGATAAACCTTAATTCTCGTGGGTCCGCGTCACGGGACGCGGGCGCCAGGTTCTGCCCGGCTTGCTTCTGTCAGGCAGTACCGCTTTGCTTCTTCACATGCAGGTCTATCGGCACGGTCCGATTACGCAGCCGGGTTCACGATAGACCGCATCGGTGCTTTAGCTCAAATACCTTAAGCCGCGGCCTGATACAGCACTTTCGCCAGACGATTGTGCTGCTCGATCACCGGACCCAGTTCGAGCGTCGTCAACTGCCCATCCTTCACTACCACCTTCCCGCCAATCACGCTGTGCGACACCTGCGATGGCGCACAGAACACCAATGCGGCCACCGGATCGTGCAAGGCGCCGGCAAACAACGGCTGACGCAGGTCGAACGAGACAAAGTCGGCTGCCATGCCTGGCGCCAGCGCACCGATATCGTCGCGGTTAAGCACCTTCGCCCCGCCTAGCGTCGCGATTTCCAGCGCCTCCCGTGCGGTCATCGCGTCGGGACCGAAGCCGACTCGCTGCAGCAACAGCGCCTGCCGCACTTCCGCGACCATCTGCGCACCGTCGTTCGATGCCGACCCGTCCACGCCGAGTCCCACCGGCACTCCCGCGAGCCGCATCCGCTTCACCGGCGCAATGCCTGAGGCGAGGCGCATGTTCGAACAGGGGCAATGTGCAACGCCCGTGCCGGTGCGCGCAAACAACGCGATGCCCGCGTCATCCAGTTGTACGCAGTG
>JBEKNG010000919.1:0-2650 GCA_049523075.1 Paraburkholderia sp. | reverse complement strand
CCGTGCCGCACGGTCACGAACGCTTTAGGCACGGACAGGCGCACGGCGTCGGCACTTGGCACAACGGCGGCTTCGGCAATCGCTTCGTGCTCGATCAGCACGCTTTCAAGTTCAAACGGGCTCAGCCGATAGTCGGACGACTTGAACACGTCGTCGGAGCGGCCCACATACAGGTAGTAACCATCGTCCCGGCGCAGCGCGACATCGGAGGTGTGGTAGTAGCCGTTGCGCATCGCCTGCACGGTGGCATTGGCGCTGTTCGCATAGCCCGTCATCAGCCCAAGCGGGCGCTGCGCCAGCGGCAAGGCGATTTCGCCTTCGCTGGCCGGATGATCGTCGGCATCGACCAGTTCGATCCGGTAACCCGGCAAAGGCCGCCCCATCGAACCCGGCACGACCGGCTGATCCGGCGAATTGCCGATCTGGCAGGTAGTCTCGGTTTGGCCGAAGCCATCGCGGATCGTCACGTCCCAGGCATGCCGGACGCGTTCGATAATCTCCGGATTCAAGGGCTCACCCGCGCCGACGATCTCGCGCAGCCTGACCGGATAATCCGTCAGCGGCTCTTGCACCAGCATGCGCCAGACGGTAGGTGGCGCGCACAGGGTGGTGACCTCGCAGCGCACCAGCACGTCGAGCGTTTCCTTTGGCACGAAGCGCGCGTAGTTGAACACGAACACGCACGCCTGGGCATTCCACGGCGCGTAAAAGCAGCTCCAGGCGTGCTTGGCCCAGCCCGGTGAACTGATGTTCCAGTGGATATCGCCGGGTCGCAGGCCGATCCAGTACATCGTCGACAAATGCCCGACCGGATGGCTCTGATGGGTGTGCTCGACGAGTTTGGGCTTCGATGTCGTACCCGAGGTGAAGTACAGCAGGAGCGGATCGGTGGCGTGCGTCGGGCCGTCCGGCGTGAACTGCGGCGCGGCTTCATAGGCGGCGGCAAGATCAATCCAGCGGTCGCGCGGCGTACCAACCGATAGACGCGTCAGAGGAATCTCGAGGCCGTCGAATTTTGCCAGCTCGGCGCTGTCCACCACCACGAATTTCGCCTCGCCGATCTGCACGCGGTCACGCACATCGTCGGCGGAAAGCTGGGTGGTCGCGGGCAGCACGATGGCACCAAGCTTCATCGCCGCGAGCATCACGTCCCAGAGTTCGACGCGGTTGGGCAGCATCAGCAGCAGACGGTCGCCGCGTCCCACGCCGATACTACGCAGGAAGTTCGCCATCCGCGCCGAGCGCTCGGACATCTGCGCGAACGAGTACTTCGTGCCCTCGCCGGCGAGATCGTCTACGATCCACAGTGCGGGGTTGCCGTTGCCCTGCGCGATCACGTCGAAATAATCGAGCGCCCAGTTGAATTCGCCGAGCACCGGCCATGTGAACTCGCGGTAGGCGCGCTCGTAGTCTGTGCGATGGCGCAGTAACAGGTCACGCGCCTCGAGAAAGCCCTGCGTCGAAATGGTCCGCCCGGTCATCGTCGTGTCTCCTGTCGACCAGAGTTAGCGCTTTAGCGCTTACTCTGGTCCCATGCAGTCTTATCGCGGTCGACCAGAGTTCGCGCATTAGCGCGTTATGCATGGTCCCATGCAAAGCGCTCCTGTCTGGCGCATTTGCGCTCTATTGCATTTGCGCTTTATTGGCGTGTCATTCTGCGCTCAAACCTGCCGCGCGATCACCATTCTTTGTACCTCGCTCGTCCCCTCGTAGATCTGCGTAATGCGGGCATCGCGATAGTGGCGCTCGACTGCATAGTCCTCCAGGAAGCCGTAGCCGCCATGGATCTGGATCGCATGCGAGCAGACTTCCTCGGCCATTTCAGAGGCGTAGAGCTTGGCCTGCGAGGCTTCGGACAGGCACGGCTTACCCGCGCTGCGCAGCCGCGCCGCGTGATGCACCAGCAGCCGCGCCGCGTTGAGACGCGTCGTCATATCGGCCAGCATATTGGCGATGCTCTGGTGTTCCTTCAAAGGCTTGCCGAACTGGATGCGCTCACAGGCGTAGCGACGCGCCGCATCGAAGGCCGCGCGGGCAATCCCCAGCGCCTGCGCCGCAATGCCGATCCGTCCGCCTTCGAGGTTCGACAAGGCAATGCGTAGTCCTTCGCCGCGCTGGCCGAGCAGATTCGCCTCGGGCACGGCACAGTCGTCGAACGCAATCGGACAGGTGTCCGACGCGCGAATGCCCATCTTGTGTTCAGGCGGCCCGACATTGAAGCCGGGCGTATCGGTAGGCACGATAAACGCGGATATGCCGCGCTTGCCCAACTGCGGATCGGTGACGGCGAATACGATCGCGATGTTTGCCCGTGCGCCATTGGTCACGAACTGTTTGTTGCCATTGAGGATCCACTGGCCGTCGCGCAACTCTGCGCGCGTGCGCAGGTTGTGGGCCTCCGAGCCGGCCTGCGGTTCGGTCAGGCAGAATGCGCCGATCCGGCGTCCCGTGGCGAGGTCTTCAAGGTAGGTATCTTTTTGCGCCTGCGTGCCGAAGTTCAGGATCGGACCGCAGCCGACCGAGTTGTGCACGCTCATCAAGGTCGCACAGGAAGCGCAACCGGCCGCGACTTCTTCGAGTGCCAGCGCATAGGCCACGTAGTCGGTGTACGAGCCGCCCCATTCGGACGGCACGATCATGCCAAGCAAGC
>JBEKNG010000918.1:0-2656 GCA_049523075.1 Paraburkholderia sp. | reverse complement strand
TTCGGCGGCGTGGCCGCGGAGCGCGTTGGCCAACTGGGTCCGCTAACCAATCGTAAGCGCTGTGGCGGCTCCACATTGTTTCCCGCCCCAGTCCCATGATTTTCTTATGTCATGATGATGGACAGACACAGCCCGCCGCTAAACGGCATGGCAATGGAATCCGATACGAGCGCTCGTATGAGTGCTCCGAGACCGCGCATCGAGGTGATCACCGGGGTTGAGCGGCGGCGCCGGTGGTCCTGGGAACAGAAGCGGGCGATTGTCGAGGAGAGCCTGTCGCCGCGCGCCTCCGCCGCCGCGATCGCGCGCCGGCATGGAATCGGCACTGGCCAACTCTATGCATGGCGACGCCAAATCCTGAAGCGCCAGCTGGTTGAGACACCGCGTTTCGCCCGCGTTGAGGTCGCGGTGGAACCGCCTCGTCTGACCGGCCCCATCACCAGTCCGGTCACCGGAACAGCGGGCACGATCGAAATCACGCTCTCGGACGGAACATCGGTACGGGTCAACGCGGATGTTGACGAACCGGTGCTGCGCCGCGTGCTCGGGGTGTTGCGCGGATGATCGGGCCACAAAGCGGACCGATGCGGCGACAAGCGGTCAGCGCGCTCGCGCAGCCGCCGGGTGTGCGCGTTTGGCTCGCCTGTGGTCGAACCGATATGCGCCGCGGGATCGATGGACTGGCGATGCTGGCGCAACAAGTGCTTCAGGAAAATCCTTTCGACGGCGCATTGTTTGCCTTCCGCGGCCGCCGCGGCGGACTGGTCAAGCTGCTGTGGTATGATGGGCAAGGCCTGTGTTTGTTCACCAAACGCCTGGATCGCGGCCACTTCGTCTGGCCGGTGACGGAGACCGGCCGCGTGTCGCTGACACCGGCGCAACTGTCGATGTTGCTGGAAGGCATCGACTGGCGGATGCCCAAACGCGTTAATCATCCGGAACTGGCGGGTTGATCGCTGAATTCGTTACGTAAAATTCATTTGGTGCGATTCGACTCGGCGACTCATGCGGTTGCGCATGTTCACCGCGCCTTCCGCCCTGCCCGACGATCCAGCGACGTTACAACTTATCCTGCGCGCGGCGCTGACCGAGATCGAGCGGCTTCAGCTTTTGATCCATGGTCTGCAACGCAACAGGTTCGGCCGCCGTTCGGAAAAGCTCGACGATGAGCAGCTTCAGCGCGGGCTCGAGGACCTCGAACAGTCGGTCGCCGAACAAGAAGCCGGGCTCGACGCCGCCGCGACGGCCCCGGAGCCATCAGCCCCGGAGCCAAAGCCCGCATCGCCACGCACCAAACCGGCGAAGCGCAACCGCGGCGCGCTGCCCGCGCATCTGCCGCGGATCGAGGTGATCGTCGATGTCGAGGACCAAGCCTGTCCTTGCTGTGGCGGCACGACACATGTCATCGGCGACGACGTCGCGGAAATGTTGGATTACGCGCCGGCTCAGTTCAGGGTGAAGGTGATCCGCCGGCCGCGGCGTGGTTGCCGGGCCTGCGAAGGTGGGGTGATTCAGGCGCCCGCGCCGGATCGTCCGATTGATGGCGGCATGGCGACCGAGGCGCTACTGGCGCACATCCTGATCAGCAAATATGGCGACTCCTTGCCGTTGTATCGCCAGGCCCAGATCTTCGCCCGCCATGGCGTGACGCTGGATCGTTCCACCCTGTGCGACTGGGTCGGCCGCGCCTGCTGGTGGCTCGCTCCATTGCACGAGTTGATGATGACCACCGTGCTGGCCTCGCCAAAAATCTTCGCCGACGACACGACGTTGCCGGTGCTGGACCCCGGCCGGGGGAAAACCAAAACCGGACGGTTGTGGTGTTACGCCGTCGACAACCGTCCCTGGTGCGGGCCCGGCCATCCGGTCGCCGTCTATATTTACAGCGACGACCGCAAGGGCGTTCACCCGGCGGAACATCTGAAAGGTTACAGCGGCTTGCTTCAGGTCGACGGTTATGCCGGGTTCGATCGCCTGGTCACCGCTCCCGCCGGCGATGCTCCTCAACTCGCTTTTTGCTGGGCTCACGCGAGACGGAAGCTGTACGATGTATTCGTCGCCACAAAATCGCCGATCGCCGACGAGGCCGTGCGGCGGATCGCCGCGCTCTACGCGATCGAGTCCGGCGTTCGCGGGGAGCCCGCCGAAGAACGTCAACGTGCGCGAGATCGGCAAAGCCGACCGCTCGTCGAGGCCATGCATGTCTGGCTCACCGAACAGCTCGGCCGCATCCCGGGTGCTTCCACCCTGGCCAAGGCAATCCGTTACGCGTTGAACCACTGGAACGGATTGATTATGTTTCTCGAAGATGGCCGCCTGGAACTCGACACCAACACAGTTGAGCGCGCCATCAGGCCCGTAACGATCACAAGAAAGAACGCGCTTTTCGCGGGGAACGACAACGGCGGACGGCACTGGGCGATCATCGCGACGCTGGTGCAGTCGGCAAAATTGAACGGTGTCGAACCGCTGGCCTGGCTGACCGATGTACTCGAACGAATTGTCTCCGGACGGACCAAACGGCATGAGCTCGAAACGCTGCTGCCGTGGAAATGGAAAGCGGCCAAAGAGGTCGAAGAGGCGGGGATCGGATAACACGCCGACTCCCGCTTCATCCACCAGTGACGACAGCAAGTGCCAATGATCCCAGCCTGCT